>JAKBAG010000008.1 GCA_021809235.1 Acidobacteriota bacterium | reverse complement strand
GCGTCACCTACGTGCTGTTTGCCCGCGTGATGCTCAAGCGCCAGAAGATCAGCCCAAGGAGTTATCGCTATGCCGAGTAACCCCGCAATCCGACCGAAGGGAGCACAGGTCGCATGATCGACGCCCTCGTGTTTCTCATCTTTGCCAGCCTCACGTTGGCTGGCGCCGTGGCGGCGGCGCTGCTGCGCAATCTGGTGCACTGCGCACTCAGCCTCGCGGTCACTTTTGCCGGACTGGCGTTGCTCTACCTCAGCTTGGGTGCGCAGTTTGTCGGTTTCACGCAGGTGCTAGTTTATATCGGCGCAGTAGCCATTCTGGTGGTCTTTGCCATTCTGCTCACGCGCGGCTCAGGAGCGCTTCCGGGGAACCTCATTTCCACCTCAGCCTGGCGAATAGGGTGGGTGGCTGCGGTTGCCGTGGGCTACGTGCTGGTGGCTGCGCTGCAGCATGCTCCATTTGCCCAGTCAACGGACGGGGCTCCGTCGGTCTCCGTCAAGCAGATTGGACAGGCGCTGATGGGCCCCTACGTGCTGCCGCTCGAGATTGTAGCCGTGCTGCTGACGGTGGCCCTGATTGGAGCCGTGATTGTGGCCATGCCAGAAAGACAGGGTGAGAAACAATGAACATGACTGCGTATCTGGTGGTAGCCGCACTACTGTTTGCCCTGGGACTTGGCATTGCACTCACGCGCCGCAACGCCATTCTGGTGCTCATCGGCATTGAGCTGATGCTGAATGCTGCCAACCTGAACTTGATTGCTTTTTGGCGCTTCGGGGCGCATCCGGAGCTGATGACAGGGATGCTCTTCGCCCTGTTCTCGATTGCCGTTGCCGCAGCCGAGGCTTCAGTGGGACTAGGACTGGTGATTGCCTGGTTTCGCCATGCACGCACCTCGGATCTGGATGCTATGACGAGGATGAAGGGATGACCATCTTGCAATTGGCACCGATGGCAGATACCAGTCTCGCCCCGGCTGCGTGGATTGTCCGCAACCTGTGGCTGATACCTGTAATTCCGATGGCAGCCGCCGGCCTGATTGCGCTGCTGCCCCAGCCGCAGCGTCGTCCAGCGGCAGCGCTGGCCATAGGCTCGCTGGCCACTTCGTTTCTGCTTGCCCTCGTGGCGTTTGTTCATGTGCTGGGAAACTGGGCCAGCGGCGCGCCCACGCGCGAAACCGTTAGCGTCAACTGGCTCGCAGTGGGTAGTTCGACACTGCAGATGGGTTGGGTGCTCGATCCGCTGGCCGTCATCATGCTTGTGATGGTGACCTTTGTCGGATCGCTGATCTTCCTCTACTCCACCGGCTACATGAGTCACGATGTCAACTTCACGAGGTTCTTCTGCTTCCTCGCGTTGTTTGCCGGCGGTATGCTGGGCGTCATCATTGCCAACAGCCTGCTACTGCTGTTCATGTGCTGGGAGATCGTCGGACTCACATCCTACCTGCTGATCGGCTTCTGGTATCACAAGCCCAGTGCTGCGGCAGCCGCCAAAAAAGCCTTCCTCACCACGCGTGTCGGCGACATCTTCTTCCTGCTGGGAATGGTCTGGCTCTATGCCCAGACCGGCACGCTGCTTTTTTATGACCACGGTGCCGGTTCCATGGAGCCTGCGGCGCTGCAACTGCTGCTGGGGCAGCATGCGGCCTGGGGCCTGAGCGCGGCTGCGGCCATCGGTCTGCTTATTTTCGCCGGTGCAGCAGGAAAAAGCGGGCAGCTTCCGCTGCACGTCTGGCTGCCGGACGCAATGGAGGGCCCAACGCCGGTATCCGCCCTCATCCACGCTGCAACCATGGTTGCAGCCGGTGTCTATCTGGTCGCGAGAGTCTTTCCGCTGATGAGCGCAGGTGCCGGGCCGGGGATGACGACCGTTCCGCTCACCGTAATTGCATGGATTGGTGCTGCCACCGCACTGTTCGGCGCGATCGTTGCCGTAGCTCAGTTTGACATCAAGCGCATTCTTGCCTACTCCACGGTTTCGCAGCTCGGCTACATGATGGTGGGCTTGGCCACCGGTGGCGTGGCCGTCGGCATGTTTCACCTGATCACCCACGCATTCTTCAAGGCGCTGCTGTTCCTTGGAGCCGGTTCGGTGATCCACGGCTGCCATGAGGAGCAGGACATTCGCAGAATGGGCGGACTTCGCAAGGCCATGCCGGTCACCTTCCTGGCCTATACCGTGGGCATGCTTGCGCTGAGCGGATTTCCCATCTTCTTCTCCGGCTTCTGGAGCAAGGACGCCATCGTCGGTGCTGCCCATCATTGGCCGATTTCGCAGGGCCCATTCTGGATGTTGCTGATCGGCGCCGTGCTCACGGCCTTCTACATGATGCGACAGATTGGCTACGTCTTCCTGGGCAAATGGCGCGGTGATGGACATGCGCATGAGTCCCCGGCTGTGATGACCTTTCCGCTGCTCACGCTGGCTTTTTTCGCCATCGCACTCGGATTGCTGGGTACTCCGGCCTGGCCATGGTTCACGGCTTTCCTGGAAGGTCGCAGCCTTTCGCTCGATCTGGCCGGATTTCGCGAGCCAGGACTGTTGCCGCTGATGGCAGTGGCTTCGCTGCTGGTTCTGCTTGCACTGGCCACAGGATGGCGGCTCTATGGACGGCTTAACGATAAACCGGCATCGTCTTCAGGGCATGTACTCGTTCCCGATCCGTTGCAGTCTGTCGCGCCACGGGTCTTCGGGTGGGTCGAGTCGCGGCTCTACTTTGACGAACTCTACGCGCTGACAGTCCTTCGCCTCTACGCTCTTTGCGGTGCACTTTCCGTCTGGCTTGATCGCTGCCTCTGGGGTGGAATTGTATCTGCGGTCTCGGCAGGCTTTCGCCAGATGGGTCGGTGGAACAAATCCATCGACAGCGGCTGGATCGATGGTGGCTTTGACAAGGGCTGCGAGGAACTGACGACGGCAGGGGGTGTGCTGGCATGGCTGCAGGCCGACCGTGCTCCTGCCTACCTGCGCGCGTTGACCATTGGCCTTCTGTTGTTGATTGCCACGCTGGTGATAGCCGCATCCGTGACCGGGCAGGTGAAGCTATGACGCATACTCTTTCCATACTGACTGCCCTGCCGGTTCTGGGTGCGGTGCTGGCCTGGGGTGCAGGAGCCAGGGCGCGCGCCGTGGCGCTGGTGGTCTCCGGTATCACGCTTGCCTACTCACTGGGCATCTGGTTTGCCCTGGGCACCACCGGCCGCATGGCTTTTGTGGAGCGCTCGCTCTGGGTGCCTGATCTTGGCATTGAGTACCACCTGGGGGTGGACGGGCTGGGCGCGCTGATGCTGGTGCTGGCTGCCCTCGTCACGCTGATTTCCGTCGTTGCCTCGCGGCGCGTCACCCAGCAGCCAGGGCTTTACTTTGCGCTTGTGCTGCTGTTGCAGTCCGGACTGATTGGCACCTTTACCGCACTCAATTTCTTCCACTGGTTTCTCTTCTGGGAGCTGAGCCTGATTCCCGCCTTCTTCCTGATCAGACTTTGGGGCGGGGAACGGCGCGGTCCGGCTGCCACCCAGTTCTTCGTCTATACGATGGTTGGTTCGGTAGCGCTGCTTCTGTCCTTTCTGGCTTTATTTGTGGCTACCGGCGGCATGGATTTCCTCTCGCTGGCGCAATTCGCCGCATCCGGGGAACTGCATCGGCTGATAGAGGCACGGCTGGGGCACGTGGAACTGTTGCTGGCCTGCGGGGTTCTGCTGGGCTTTGCCGTCAAGGTACCGCTCATGCCCTTCCACACCTGGCTGCCGGAGACATACTCCGAAGCACCCACTGCCATCACCATCCTGCTCACCGGCGCCATGTCAAAGATGGGCGTCTATGGTCTTATTCGTATTGCGTTGCCCATCTTTGGCCAGGAACTCTTTGCCCTGCGTGGACTGCTGCTCACGCTGGCTGTGCTCACCGTGGTGGCTGGTGCCTGGGCTGCGGGCATGCAGCGCAACCTGAAGAAGCTCTTCGCCTACTCGTCGATCAACCACCTGGGGTACTGCCTGCTGGCGCTGTTTGCCATTTTGCTGCCCACGGCAGGAGATGCAGGACGAACACTGAGCAGCGCAGCTGCCCTCGATGGTGCCATCCTGCAGATATTCAACCACGGGCTGACGGCAGCTACCCTCTTCTGGTTCCTCTGCATGCTGGAGGAGCGCAGCGGCGGCAGGCTCGACTTGGATACCTTTGGCGGTTTGCGCAAGCAGGTTCCCGTCCTTTGCGGACTGATGGGTGTGGCTCTGTTTTCCTCTCTCGGTCTGCCCGGATTGAATGGATTTGTCAGCGAGTTTCTGATCTTCCGGGGAGCCTTTCCGTTGGCCTGGCAGTGGGCTGCTGTTGCCGTGCTTGGGTTGCTGATCACCGCCGCCGTCCTGCTTACCGTTATCCAGCGCGTCTTTGCCGGCCCGCTGCGTGAGGAGTGGACGGCCATGCCGGATATGACCGTTGCCGAGCGCATCACCGTGGCTCCGGCGCTGCTGCTCATGTTGTTGCTCGGTCTTGTGCCGCAGATTCTGATTGCTGTTATCAATCCGACCGTCCTGCGTTGGATCGACGGGTGGAGATTCTGATGCTTGCGTGGACGATCTATCTCTCCTTCGGCGGAGCCTTGCTGATTGCACTCTTCGCCCGAAAGCAACCCCAGCTGGCGCGTATGCTTGCTCTGGTCACTGCTGTCGCCGGCTTTCTGCTGGCGGTCTGGGCCTTTGCCACGCAGACCGGCCTCACCGCCATCGCTGACTGCGACTGGATCCCGGCCATGGGCATTCGCTACACGCTAGCCGCAGACGGCATCAGCCGGGTTCTGGTGCTGCTCACCGGTTTGGCCTCGGTCTCCGGCGTCCTGTTCTCCTGGAATATCGAGCGCAGGGCAGGGGAGTTCTTTGCCTTTTATCTGGCATTGATAGGCGGCGTATATGGCGTCTTTCTCTCCGCCGACCTCTTCCTGTTCTTCGTCTTCTATGAGATTGCCATCGTCCCCAAGTACTTCCTGATCGCTATCTGGGGTTCCACGCGACGTGAATACGGCGCCATGAAGCTGGCACTTTACTCTTTCCTCGGCTCGGCGATGGTGCTGGTCGGGCTGCTGGCCGCCTATGCGGTCTCCGGTGGCCACACCCTCAACCTGTCCGCGCTGCAGCAGTATCCCTTCCCGATCTCCTTCCAGATGTGGGCCTTCCCGCTGGTCTTTCTGGGCTTCGCCATCCTGGCTGGTATGTGGCCGCTGCACACATGGGCCCCCACCGGCCATGTGGCCGCACCCACTGCCGCTTCCATGCTGCTGGCCGGAGTGGTCATGAAGCTTGGTGCATACGGCTGCCTGCGCGTGGCCATGACGCTGTTTCCCCACGGGATGGACCCCTGGGGATGGAGCTTCCTCGGCGTTGGCTCGTGGCGAACTCTGTTCGCACTGCTGGCCGTGATTGGGATCGTCTACGGCGCGGTGGTTGCACTCATCCAGAATGACTTCAAATTTGTCATCGGCTATTCGAGCGTCAGCCACATGGGTCTGGTTCTATTGGGGCTCATGACACTCAGCCAGATTGGCCTTGACGGCGCCGTTCTGCAGATGTTCTCGCACGGCATTCTGGCCGGACTTCTTTTTGCCACGGTTGGCCGCATCGTCTATGAGCGCACGCATACCCGCGATCTACAGTCCCTCAGCCGGATGCATCTGAGCCGCACGCTGCCCTTTGCGGCCTGGCTCTTTGTGCTGGTCGGTATGGCTTCTATGGGGCTGCCAGGCTTTAGTGGATTCATCGCCGAACTGCAGGTGCTCATCGGTGCCTGGACAGCCTTCCCCGTCTTCACCATTCTGGCCGGCGTCGGCATCGTGGTTGGTGTTGCATACACGTGGCGCGCCATGCAGACGGCCTTCTTCAGTGATGCCCCCGCCACCGGACAGACCGTTCATTCGCCTGAGCCCTTTGCACCGATCACCTGGGCGGAGAAGACGGGCGTGCTCCTGCTGCTGGCTGCCAGCCTTGTCGTTGGCCTGGCACCACGGATACTGCTCGATCAGATCACTCCGGCAGTTCTGGCGCTGCCGCATGCACTGCTTTCCGGAGGCCGGATATGAACCCAGTCAGCTATGGTGACATCTTCCGCATCCTCACTCCGGAGACCATTCTCGAAGTGGTCTCATTGCTCGTGCTCCTGGTCGATCTGGCCTGGCTGCAACGCTCCAGCCAGTCGCTCCGCATGCGTACGGCCAGCCTGCTGGGTGCCATTGGTTCGCTGCTGTCGCTTCTCTGGCTGTTCCTTAACCATGCGACCATCTCGGCCATGGGCGGCGCTCTGGTCTCCAACGCGACCGTTGCCGCGCTGCAGGCGGGCATTCTGGGGCTTACAGCCCTGGTCCTGCTGCTGGGCATCCGCGAGCGATTCAGCCGCAACCCCGGCGAGTATGTGGCGCTGGTTCTGCTGGCAACTACAGGCATGCTGCTCGTGGCTGCCGCGCGCGATCTACTGCTGATCTTCGTCTCTCTCGAACTGCTTAGCCTCTCACTCTACGTGCTAACTGCTTTTGCCAAGGCGCGGGCTGCATCGGCAGAGTCTGCCCTGAAGTACTACCTGTTCGGCGGGATCTCGGCAGCATTCATGCTCTTTGGCTTCAGTTATCTCTACGGCCTGACCGGCACGACCTACCTGCCCGCGATTGCCGCCCGACTGAGCCATATGCCTCTGTCGCCCATCGAACTGGTAGCCTTCGTTCTGGTGGCTGTGGGATTGGGTTTCAAGGTCGCCGCTGCACCCTTCCACCTATGGGCACCGGATACCTATGCTGGCGCTCCTGCTCCGGTGGCGGCACTGATTGCCTCTGGTTCAAAAGTGGCCAGCTTTGCCGTTCTTATCGCCGTAACCGCTGCACTGGTTCCCGCCTTTGGATGGACTCTGGCGCTGCTCTGCATGGCCGCCGCGTCCATTCTCCTTGGCAACCTTTCCGCTTTGGTGCAGACCAGCGTACGGCGCATCCTGGCCTGCTCGGCCATTGCCCATGCGGGCTACATGCTGCTGGGCATTGCTGCGCACACGGATGCCAGCAATCAGGCCGTTCTGGTCTATGCCCTTACTTATGCCCTTACCACAGTGGGAGCTTTTGCTGTGGTGGCGCTGGTCGAGCGCAGCACCGGCAGCGACCGCCTGGATGCCTTTGCCGGGCTCAGCGCCCGCAGTCCAATGGTTGCCGCTGCGCTGCTCGTCTTTCTGCTTTCGCTAGCAGGCATTCCGCCGCTGGTCGGCTTCTGGGTCAAGTTCCAGCTCTTCGCCGCGGTTCTGCAGGCGCCGGCCACCTCCGTCTGGGGATTGGGCATGGTGGTGCTGGCCATCGCAGGCAGCGCCGTTTCGCTCTACTACTACCTGCAGGTACTCAAGCGCGCCTATGTCACAGCCTCGGAAGATGCCAGTCCAATCGATGTGACTGGACTGGAGTCATTTCTGCTGGTACTGTTGGCAGCGGCCGTGCTTCTGCTGGGTCTATTCCCGGGTCTGATCTCCGGATTCTTTACGATGCTTTAGCTCCGGACCCTCATCCCGCTGATAGCGGAATCAGCTCTGTGATTCCGCGTTGGCTCAGATAGTGTTCGTCCCGAGCGCGCCGTTCCAGCACAATTGCAGGATTATTGCCGACCCGCATCCACTGCATCCACTCATGGGCAAAGCGCCAATCCGGCGGCCAGGTGCGCTGCGAAAGTCCGTACTCGGGGATGACCAGTGCAGTCCGCCCGGAGGGATTCTCTCCGGAATGGTTGCGCAGCGCGGCAATCAGTGCAGCGTAGCGCCGGCCCAGCGGTTTGGGCCGGTTTTGCGTGTCCAGCAGCCCCAGCGTGTACTCGTAGCTGCCAAATCCGCCAATGGCCCGATCCAGATCATGCGAGCACCACCAGGTAATACCCCACAGGTTGTTTTTCCTGGCCAGCAGCTCCACGGTCTGCTGCATAAACTCCGGCTTTGCCTCCTGCGGCATCTCCACATCGCCTACGCCAATCTCTTCCACCCAGACAGGTCGGAAGGGGTCCTGCTGATAGGCCGTTGCCAGCTCCACCTCATAGGTCGCCAGATGCCGGGCCTCGCTGGAGTCATACCGATACTGCGGAAGCACTCCATCAAAATATATATACGAGTGGATTGCTGTGGCCGAGCCGGTGTTGGCCAGCACGCTGCGAGAAAACCCGAAGTCGGCAAACCAGTGACTATGATCGGCACCATTCACATGCATCCGCCCGGGAGCAACCTGCTGGCACCAGGCAAGCATTTGGGTAGCCCAGCGGTTGGCCTGTGGGGTGGTCACGGCATTCGGTCCGGTCATCAGGACGCCCAGTTCGTTGCCAATATCAAAGCCGAGAAAGCGCCGATGCGTGCCAATCGCAGTGGCCAGCCTCTGGAAAAGCAGTCGTTCGGCTTCCACTACCTCCGGCGCAAGGAATAGATTGCCTGCCGTCGTCCCCTGCCGCGAGGCCAGTGGAGCACACCAGGCAGGCAAGAACGAAAGCCCGCTCATCCATCCGTTCAGCACAGTCACTTCCACGTCCAGGCCGCTGCGGTCGGCAGCGTCCAGCAACAATGCCAGTGCATCCACCGCTTTCTGGTTCACAACATTGATTCCCGGCTGAAAAACAGGCCATAGGCACTGGGCGCGAATGTGGTCAACGCCCAGCGATGCGATGCCTTCCATATCCTCGAGGATGGCCTGCTGGTTCCAATCCTGCCAGCAATACCACCAGAGCCGACGCGGCGTGTAATTTACGCCGAAGCGCAGCGGGACTTGTCTGCCTGGGACAGAAGCAAGGCCGCCGGTTGCGGTGTTCACGCAGGCAGCAGCAGCCAGATGGAGAAACTCGCGTCGCGTCTGCCCCATGCCAACCTCACCCGTACCCTATTCCGGAGCCCGCAGCACGGTGCTGACGGATGCGCAGACCGGTCCGCCGATATTGAACGTGGCGGCGTGGCGAGCTCTCTGCACCTGAAGTGCAGCCGGAACCCTGCCCAGCAATTGCCAACTTGCCCAGCCCACCATGGCAATCCCTGTAGCCCCCACCGGATGTCCCTTGGCGATCAGTCCTCCGGATGTATTCAACGCGCAGCTTCCGCCCACAGCAGCCTGCCCATCAGCCCAGAAAGCAGCGCCGCGGCCCGGCTCTGCCAGTCCCAGAATCTCCGCTGACAGGGCGCCCATCACCGTAAAGCAGTCATGGACTTCTGCGGTCTGGATTTGCTGCGCCGTTACGCCCGCCATGGCATATGCCTGTTGCGTGGCGCGATAGGCGGCTGCCGGCTTCAGCACATTGCGCTGCGCATGTTGCAACGGGTCCACGGCGCTGCCCCATCCGGCAATCTGCACGCAGTCCTGGCGGCGCAGCCCCAGCCGCTCCAACCCGGCTTCGGTGGCCAGAATCAGTGCCGCGTATCCATCGGTAATCTGCGAGCAGTCATAGGTCTTCAGCGGCAGGCCTTCCACCAGGTAACGATTCGCTCCAGCAATGGTTGCGGCCTGCTCCAGCGTCAGAGATACCCCCCGCATCTGTGCATACGGATTGTGCTGCGCGTTGCCATATTCGGTCACGGCTACCGCGGCAAGTTGCCGCTCATCCACACCCCAGTGCTGCATGTACTGCTGCATGATCTCGGCAAAGATATGGGGAAAGACGAAGACCTTTCCCGGACGTTCGTTCGGGTCAGAGAAGTAGCCCAGAGCCTCACCGATACGCTTGCCGTCGGCCTTGCCATTGGCATCACGCATCTTCTCGATGCCAACGGCCAGTGCCGTCTCTCCTGCGCCTGCCTGCAGCCGCAGGATTCCATTCAGAATTGCCTGTCCGCCGGAGGCGCAGGCATTCTCTACACACTCAATTGGTTTCGCTTCCATGCCTGCCACCCCGGCCAGTAGTCCGGACAGCAAACCCTGCTGATGCAGTGAAAAACTGCAGGCTGCGGCAATCGAGGCCGAATCCAACTGGCTGGCCTCTATGCCGATTTCTCCGCAAACCCCATGCAGCGCGGCTGCCAACATCTCCGCTTGGGTCATTGACATCAGTTTGCCAAATTGCGATTGGTGATACGCCGCAATGTATACCGCTTTCACTGGTTACCCTCTTCTCGTTTGCGATGGTTATAGTCGCGTAGAATTGCTGCTTCGCGCGCGCGATACGGTGTGCCGTCCGGATGGAAGACATCGTGGAACCAGACCGGCGGCTGTTCGAGCACATAGGGCCGTTGCCAGGAGTCCCACGGATAGTTGGTCTGGCTCTTGCCGTTGACCAGCCCCCAGTTGATTGCTCCCACCAGATGCCTGCGCCATACAATCGGCAGAATGGTGTCAAAGGTGCTGCCCACGCTGCGTGCCATGAATTCCGTGCACAGGATGGGCCGGTGAAACTGCTCCAACTCATCCACGCGCTGTTCGAACTCCTCCGGCCAGCCGTAGTTGTGGAAGCTCAGGATATCCGATTCACTAATCTGGATGCGTGCCATCGGGCTCATCGTTGCCAGGCTGGACCAGTCGCCCTGCCACACGCCGCTGGTCAGCGGCTGGCTGGGATCGACCGATCGTGCCCAGGCAAATACCTGCGGCAGCAGTTGCTCGATGCGAGCTACCTTTCCGGCTGGCTCCATCCAGTGATACTCCGGCCCGTTTGTGTTGTCCGGCTCGTTCCAAAGATCCCATGCCAGTATCCGATCATCCTGCGCAAACGCCCCGATAACGCCCTTGACATAAGCCTCCAGGCGTGGCTGCTGAGCAGGATCCATCAGTGCGGTTCTGCCTGGACTTTGCACCCATCCGGAGTTGTGCACGCCGGGAATCGGCGGCCGCTGCGGTCCCAGCTTCGGGTCCGGATCCCAGCAGGAGTCAAACAGCACAAAGACCGGCCGGATATGGTGCCGGGCTGCAATGGTCAGAAAGGTGTTCATGCGCTGCTTCATTCCTGCGGCATCCTGCTGCCATAGGAGATCATGCAGGAAGACGCGCATTGTTTTCATGCCCACGCCTTCTGCGTAGCCCATCTCTCGATCCATCGTCCCCGGATCGAAGGTGGCTGCCTGCCACATTTCCAGCTGGTTGATGGCATTGGAGGGCAGAAAGTTTCCCCCTGTCAGAATGGGCGGCTGGTGGGCCTGCCAGGCTGCAGCTTCAGACTGTGTCCAGCGGGAGCGCGCCTGTGCCGTCAGGCATAGGAGCAGGCTGGCAACCACGAGCAGGGCAGGGAAGCGGAAGACAACAGAATGCCTACATCGCATGGCGGCTCATCCTCGAAAGCGGGGAGTGGGTGCGGAACAGGATGGTATCGTCCGACCGGCGAGAATATCATACGGGAAGGTGGCCTCGCCTGTTTCAATCCACGCCCCCGGAAGTCTTGGCCCCTACCGACAGCGCCACAAGACTCATAACCATGACACAGACCAACCCCAGCCCGCTCGCCGCTCGCACAGAACACAGTTGCGCAGCGTTCTCCCGCTGCCTGCGCATTGATGCTCATCAGCACTTCTGGCAATACACGCCCGAAGAGTTTGACTGGATCGACGATGCAATGGCCCACATCCGCAGAGATTTTCTGCCCGCCGATCTGGCTCCGCTGCTTCGCCCCACCGGTGTGGATACAACTGTCGCAGTTCAGGCCCGCCAATCCCTGCTGGAGACCGAGTGGCTGCTGGCACAGGCCGATGCGCACGACTGGATCTGCGGTGTCATTGGCTGGTTGCCGCTAGCTTCGCCCGATTTTCCTCAGCTTCTGGAGCGCCATGCCGCACACCCCGCGTTCTGCGGACTGCGCCACGTACTGCAGGCAGAACCGCCGTCCTTCTTCGAGGATGCCAGCTTCCATCACGGTTTGCAGCAGATGCAATCCTGCGCGTCCTCCCGCCGCAATCTTGTCTACGATCTGCTCATCGTCGAGCACCAGATGGAGCAGGCAATCCATCTGGTCGACCGACATCCCAACCAGATCTTTGTTCTTGATCATCTGGCCAAGCCGCGCATCGCATCCGGGCAACTGGAGCCATGGGCTCGTCATCTTCGCGCTTTGGCCAGCAGGCCGCATCTTGTTTGCAAGCTCTCCGGCATGGTCACAGAAGCTGACTATCACCGATGGTCCATCGACGACCTCCGACCGTACGTGGAGATTGCGCTGGAGGCCTTCGGACCCTCCCGGCTGCTCTTCGGCTCCGACTGGCCGGTCTGTACCGTGGCCGCCGATTACAACCTGTGGTTCCAGGCGGTGCAGGAAATGATAGCCTCCTGCTCGGAGTCGGAGCAGGAGGCTATTCTGGGCGGCAATGCCGCACGCGTCTATCAAATTGGCCCACTGGACGCCAGGCCATGATGGGTGTCTCCGGAAGCTTCACGGTGGAATTGTATCTGCAAGTACCCGAGAGTTGCCGATGTAACTCAGCCAGCACAAACAGGATTGCGCAGTGAACCCAGTCCTTCAATGGAAACCGTCACCTGGTCTCCATCCCGCAGCCAGCGCTTCGGCTTTCGGGCAAAGCCCACGCCGCTCGGCGTCCCCGTTGAGATTACATCTCCCGGCAGCAGTGGCGTCAGCGAAGAAATGTAGGCAATCAGATCCGGGATACTGAAGATCAGCTCGGAAGTATTCGAGTTCTGTAGCATCTCGTCGTGAATCGAAAGCTGAATCTGCAGTTGATGCGGATCGGCAATCTCCTCCCGAGTCACAATTGCCGGACCCATCGGGCAGAAGGTGGGCAGGCTCTTCGACAGCGACCACTGCGAAGTGGAGAACTGGATGTCCCGTGCACTCACATCATTCAGGATCGTATAGCCGTACACATAGTCCATTGCGCTGCCAGCGGCAATACGATATCCGCCCTTGCCGATGACCACCGCAAGCTCCGCTTCATAGTCCGGTTCCTGCGTCTCCGGCGGAATCACAATTGACTCCTCCGGGCCGATGATCGCCGAGGTCATCTTGAAAAAGACTACCGGAAACCGCGGAATCTCCAGCCCGGACTCCATAGCATGATCGCGATAGTTCAACCCGACAGCAAAGATGCGCGGAGGATTGCTGATCGGGGCATGTAGTCGAACGTCCTGCAGCGAAAAGCGCGCACCGGCCGGTTGCACCGGGTCTGGGCTTTGCAGCGCATGCAGCGTGCTTTTGTAGCTACCGGACAGATCCAGTACCTCCCTGGATTCGCCCAGCAGCAGGCCGGGCTTGCGAATGCGCTCCTGTGTGGAAAATGTAACAAGTTTCAATGGAATCCCCTCCCCCTGTTCTCTTTGGTCGTTACACATTGGCCTGTGTTTGCAATCGAAAAAATTCCTCAGCAGCAGGTACTCAGGCTGCCGTCCAGCCGCCATCAATCGTCAGGCAGGATCCGGTCAGGAAGCCGGCCTCCGGGGATGTCAGATAGCGCACCATCGCAGCTACGTCCGCCGGCGTCCCCAATCGTCCCATCGGCTGTCGTGCCCGCAGTTCCTCCCGCACCTTCTCCTTCTCGTGCGCGTGATACTTCTCCAGATACCCCTCCACGAACGGCGTCTCCACTGTACCCGGGCAAATGGCGTTTACGCGCAGTTCACGCGGATATTCGACAGCCAGCTGGCGCGTCATCGCCAGCACTGCGCCCTTGCTGGTGCAGTAGGCAAACCGCTGCCGGATACCGATCATCCCCGCCACCGAACCAATATTCACGATGCAGCCCTTGTGCGGACTCTGTAGCAGCCGGGGTAGCAAGGCCCGCGTCACCAGATACACTGATCGGACATTGACCTGCATCAGGCGGTCAAAATCCTCCTCCTCGGTATCTGCAATTGAGCCTACATGCCCGATGCCGGCATTGTTGACCAGAATATCCAGACTTCCGATTTGCGTCGCAGCTACCCGTACCGATCCCGCATCGGAGACATCCATGGCGATGGCCTCGGCCTGCAAACCTTCCGCCACTATCGCTGTTGCCAGCCGTTGCGCCGCTTCCAGACGAATATCCCCAATCCATACCCTGGCACCGGCACTTGCCAGCTCCCACGCGGTGGCCTCGCCAATCCCGCTTGCGCCACCGGTCACCAGCGCTTCGTAGCCATCCACTCGATATGTTGCACTCTTCTGCGTCTCCACGACTTGATTCTCCCCGGGGAACGTTTTCAATTTACTGCGAGAAGATGGTGGAAACCAGACTGTTCTCTGTTCCATTACAGTGGAGGGCGATTTTCTCTATTCGCCGCCGCCTTCAAAGGGCTCCACGGCCAGCTCACCATCGCGTCGTGCCACCAGCTTCTGAATCCTGCCTTCAGCAGCATCCAGTTCCTTGCGGCAGGTGTGTGCCAGTTGCATTCCCTGCTCAAACAGGTTCACAGACTCTTCCAGCGCAAGATCTCCTTGCTCCAGCTTGTGCAGGATCGTCTCCAGCTTCTCCATTGCTTCTTCGAACTGTGCCATTGTGCTATTTCCTTTGTTCCGTACCGCTGCCAGCTGCGGGGTTTTCGGTGCGTGGCAGAACGGACTCCAGAATCTCCGCCGCCAGCCCATAGCGCCCAAATGGGGCGCTGATCTGCACTCCCTGAACCATGGGTAGAGCCTCGGCCAGCATCTCCTGCGCAATGCGGATGCCCTCGGCGCGCGCCGCCTCTGGGGTTTCTGCCTGCGCCATGCGCAGCATTACGGCCTCCGGCATCGAGACGCGCAGATCGTTGCGCATGAACTCAGCATTGCGCAGACTCGTCAGCGGCCAGATGCCGGCAATCACCGGAATTCGGAAGGACTCAATCCGCTTCAGGAACCGCTCCAGCAGACGCAGATCAAAGACCGGCTGTGTGATCGCATACTCCGCACCGGCATCCACCTTCCAGGCGAAGCGCCGCAGCTCCTGCTCGATATCTGGCACGCCTGGATTGGCCGCCACGCCGATGGTGAAGTTCGTCGAGTCGCCAATGGCATTGGAACCAATATCCAGCCCGTGATTCAGGCGGCGCACAATGTTCACCAGGCCGATCGCATCCACGTCAAAGACCGCCGTGGCATCCGGATAATTACCCAGCTTCGGTGGATCGCCCGTCAGGCACAGAATATTCTTCAGTCCCAGCGAGGAGGCGCCGAGCAAATCCGACTGAATGCTCAGAATATTGCGGTCGCGGCAGGTGTAATGCAGCACCGTTTCGATGCCCGTCTGCTGCTGGATCTGGATGCACAGGCTCTGGGCGCTCATCCGTGCCGAGGCGCGCGGTGAGTCCGGTACATTGATAGCATCCACGCCCAGTGTGCTCAGCAGCTTTGCGCCCTCCAGTTCCTTGCTGGAGTTGATGCCGCGTGGCGGCACAATCTCCACCATCGAGACAAACTTTCCCTCGGCAATGCGCTGGCCCACGGTCGAGCGCTGCGCCAGCGGCAGCGGCGGTGTCTCAGCGCCAATCTCGGCATGCGTTGGCTCATGCAGCGTAATGTGGGCCTGCGCATCCAGCGCGCGAAGGGCAGACTTCATCGCGCGAATGTGATTCGGCGTGGTGCCGCAGCAGCCACCCACAAACTGTGTTCCCGCCTTCACGGCCTTACGGGCAAAGCTGGCCATGTATTCCGGCGAGCACAGATAGATGTTGCGACCCTCCACTGCGCGCGGCATGCCGGCATTCGGCATCGCCATGAGTGGCAGGTGCGTGGCAGAGCGCATCGCCTCAATCGCCGTCAGCACCGTTGCCGGTCCGGTCGAGCAGTTGCAGCCCACGCCGTCGGCACCGGCCTCGGTCAACAGCGCTGCTGCCTGTTCAGGCGAAGTGCCATCCAGGCATCGGCCTTCCTCATCCACCGTCAGCATCACCACCACGGGAAGCTCCGGCGCAATCTCCCGCGCCGCCAGCAGTGCCTCGAGGGCTTCATTCACCGCAGGCATGGTCTCCACAATCAGCAAGTCCACCCCGGCATCCACCAGTGCCTGAATTTGCTCGGCAAAGGCTTGCCTGGCTTCGCTCAGTGCTACCTTACCCAGCGGCTCCAGTCGCACGCCCAGCGGACCCACGGCTCCGGCAATCCAGGCATCGCCGGCCTGCTTTTCCTTGAAGTGTGCCGCAGCCTCCTGTGCAATCCGCACTCCGGCGGCGTTGATTGCAGCCACCTTGTCGCTGAGCCCGTGCCGCTCCAGGCGGAAGCGGTTGGCCCCGAAGGTGTTTGTTTCCAGAACCTCCGCCCCGCTCTGCAAATATTCTTCGTGAATGGCAAGAATCAACGATGGATCGGAGAGATTCAGCTCGTCATAACAGCGGTTGATGAACACGCCACGTCCATACAGCACCGTACCCATCGCACCGTCACACAGCACGGGACGATCCTCAAACAACTTCTTCAGCAGAGAAATTCGATTTTCGCTTGCCACAATACTTACGATGCTATCGCGTTTTTCCGCCTGCGCCACCCCCTGTCGTCGTCCGGCTGCTTTCCCTCGTCGGACTGCTCCGTCCAACAGGGTGAGATTTCCGTCGTCCGGGGTAGTAACGGGTTACCCTCCGACCATACGGCAGAATCCGTCTGGGGATGAAATTTCTGTCCGAGGCGCCAATTCTGTCCATCCGGGATGGCCGGAATCATCTGCCCGGTTTGTTATACTTGGCCAGACAGCTCGTTTTGGATGAGGTAGAGGATTTTGAAGAAAAGGGGACTCGCTCTCTGCGCCCTCGCGGCTCTCGTAACGGCCGCTGCGCTTTCGGGCTGTGGAAACAACCTGTATTTTGCTGGCCGTATCCTTCCGCCCAGCGGAATCGCCAATCGCGTCTTGATCGCGATTCAGAATCCAAGCGCCTTCAGCAAGGGCCAGCTTGAGATTGTGGATGCTTACTACGACATTCGCCAAAGCTACAACGACCGTGTCCCCGGCTTCAGTATTGCTGGTTACTCCGGCTCTGAGCCGCTGACCATCCAAAACATGCCGGAAGAGCAGATTGGTGCTGTTTATGGTGCCGGCGACGGCTCCTTCACCAAGGTGGACTACCAGAAGGAAAGCAACGGCGGCTCTATCGCCACATTGGGCACCCTGTCGTCCAGTATCTTCGTCACCCGCAATCAGAACTACGTCTTTGCCGCCGACCAGCAGGCTCACTTCCTGCGAGTGGTCAACAAGATTACGGGCAAGGTCTACAGCCTTGGCCTGCCGGGCGTCTATCGTGTATCCACCAATCCGGGTGGCTCGGTGGCGTTGGCCTTTGTTCAAAACTCGAACTATGCCTATTATCCGCGCCTTTTGCAGTCCTTTGAGACCACGGCCTACAGCGGTGGGCCTTCCACCTGGCCGCCCAATGCGATCGACTGCGAGCCGATGAATGCGCCCGGAGCCTGCCTGTTCCAGGTCGCCGACGCCAATCATATCCCGATCCAGTTTGACCGCCCGATCAAGGCTCTGTGGAGCGCCGACGGCAGCACGGCCTACGTGCTGAACTGCGGTCCGGAGTGCGGCGGAAACAAGTCCTCCGTGGAACTGCTACCGATTGCACCGCTCATCCTGCAGAGCGGTCAGCAGTCTGGTTCTGTCCCAAGCTCACCGACCACGATCCTGACTCCGGGCGGGGCCAGCAACGGTCTGGTGAACAGCAATACGCTCTACGTCTATGGCCAGCAGCCGCAGCCAGACGGGCTCTTTGCCGGCTTTCTGACGACCATCGACCTTACCAAAAACACGGCAGGCAATCCCGTCTCCGTCAGTGACGGAGCCCCCGGTCAGCCGACCAAGATGGTCCTGGCAGACGACAATACACTGTGGCTTGGTTCGGTGCGCTGTGAGCAGGGCGAGCGCTATGCCAAGGGATTGCCCTATGGCTGCCTCACGATGTACAACACGGCGACCAACTCGGTCACACTGCTGGAACCATTCCAGGGCGACCTG
This sequence comes from Acidobacteriota bacterium, assembly GCA_021809235.1. Classification (GTDB taxonomy): domain Bacteria; phylum Acidobacteriota; class Terriglobia; order Terriglobales; family Acidobacteriaceae; genus Acidicapsa. Next base: position 8,746 of record JAKBAG010000008.1, on the reverse strand, counting down.
ACCGGCATTGCCGCCATCCAAACCCTGCACAAGGTCTACGTTGCCGAAGGCGGCCAGGTGTACATCTTCTCCACAGTCGATGGCTCGGCGATGAACAACTTCTATGTGGCTGTTACCGGAACGGCCTATGACGTGGCATACATGGACGCCACCTCCGACACCGACAACACCGACTACTAACCGCGGTCCACAGAATGCAGGATTCGAGCGCAGTTTCGCCTATCGATGTGCTCGCCATTGCCGCCCACCGCGATGATGTCGAGCAGACATGCGGCGGAACCCTGCTACGTATGGCGGACCGCAGGCTGCGCACCGGCATTCTTGATCTCACCTGCGGCGAATCCGGTACCCGGGGCACTGCCGCTGAACGTGCCGCAGAGGCTGCTGCCGCGGCATCCATTCTCCGCGTTGTGCACCGCGAGGCGCTGTCGTTTCCCGATGGCGCCATTGAAAACTCCCTGGCTAACCGCATCGCCATTGCCCGCGTTCTGCGTCGTCTGCGTCCTCGTGTGGTCATTCTTCCCTACGGTGAGGCTCGCCATCCGGATCACGCCATCTGCGCTTCGCTGGGCTATCAGGCCTGCTTCCTGGCTGGGCTGGCGAACTTCTCCTCCGGCGATCTGGGGCCGGATGCGCCGCATCGACCCTTTAAGATTCTCTATGCCAGTCTCTACGCCGATGTCCGTCCGAGCTTTATCGTCGATATCACGCCGTACATCGAAGCCAGGCTCCAATCGCTACTGGCGTATCGTTCCCAATACGGCGATCACATTCAGGGCAGTGGTCTCTTCGTGCCCGAGCAGGAGATCCGCGAGCGTACCTTTGCCGAGGCCCGACACTACGGCCTGCTTGCGGGCGTTCGCTACGGCGAACCCTTCGTCCAGCGCGAGGTCGGATTGGTCGACGATCTTACGCTGATCCCTGTTCAGTCCATCTGACCTGTCTGGCCATTCCGCTCAAGCAAGTCTCACATTACAAGCCCCGCTCAGCCATCCCGCGTACTGCCCTACAATCACTGTGAATGCAGGAAGAAGCTCGCAATCTGAAGCTCGCGCCCGAGCCGGTACGCTGGTTGCTCGTCATGACAGCAACCATTGCCCCGTCACCGCAGGCCCATGTCCGCCGTGCCGACCCCGCAGTACGCCTGGCAGACTACATGTGTACCCTGCGTTTCTGGCTGGCAGAGAAGCACCCATGCGCAGACCGGATTCTTTTTCTGGAAAACTCCGGTTTCGATCTCACGCTGTTGCAGCGTATCGCCGAACAGGAAAATCCCTCGGGCAAACCTGTCGAGTTTCTCTCCATTCCCGCCACACCCATTCCCGCCGGACTCAACTATGGCTACTCGGAGATGGAACTGCTCGACAGCGGACTGCAACGCTCCACCTTGCGCCCGATCACGACTCACATGGTCAAGACAACGGGCCGGCTTGCCTTTCCCACTCTTGGCCGTGCGCTCCAACGCCTGCCATCTGCTCCAGAGCTGATGATCGACTGCCGCCGTTTTCCCTGGCCGCGCAAGGGAGCCGACGCCCGCGTACAGCTTTTCGCCTGTTCGCATCGGTTTTACGATACCCATCTGCGCGACAGCCGGCTTGGCATGCGCCCCGACGCGCTTCGCCTGCTGGAGCAGCTTGTCTATCACCAGGTCATCGGCTGCGCTGGTCAGCCCGACGTTTATCTTCGCTTTCCGATCAATATTGACCCGGTCGGCTACTCCGGCTTCAAGGCGCGCAGTTATCAATCCCCGGGCCAGCGCTGCGAGCACCTACTGCGTGCTGTACTGCGTCGCCTTGCTCCATCCTGCTGGTACTGAAGACCCGTTTTGTACCGGTTTTTCAGAATGCGGCAAGAGATTTGCCGGTTTCCTTGACGCTGCCATAACGGCACACCAATAATGCAGTTGTGGCTTGAGGAGCAATGTTTTCCTTGCATGCTCGCAAGCCGTCCACAAGAATTTTTCAGGAGCATCCTTCATGGCCACCGCCGCACGCCCTGATGCAAGTCCCAGTTCCAGCCCCGCCGCTCATGGTTCGGTAGCCCGTGGCGTGGAGCCACTCCGAGCCGGAAAAGGCAACTCATTCCTGCTGCGCAAGCTTCATTCCCTCTCCGGGATTGTGCCCATCGGGGCCTTTCTCATTGAGCATCTACTGTCCAACTTTGAGGCGCTGAAAGGACCCCTGGCCTACGCCAATCAGGTCAAGTTTCTGAACAGCCTGCCGCTGGTGCGTGTGCTGGAGGTTTGCCTGATCTTCCTTCCGCTCGCCTACCATGCGCTCTACGGCGTGTACATCGCGCTGCGCGGCAAGGCTAACGTGATTTACTACCCGTGGTCAGGCAACTGGATGTACATGATGCAGCGCTGGACCGGCTATATTGCCTTCGTCTACATCATCCAGCACGTCATCCGACAGCGATTCATGGGCGTCAGTTTGCCCGAGCATCCCGGTGCAGCCTTCCACAAGGTACAGATGGAGCTGTCCAATCCCTGGATGCTTGCTGTCTATGTGATTGCGATGATCGCCGTCTGCTGGCATTTCTCCTATGGCATCTGGCTCTTTGCGGCCAAGTGGGGCATCACTCCCGGCGAGACGGCTCGTCGTCGCTTCGGATACGTCTGCGCCGTGCTGGGCGTGGTGCTTGCGGTCATGGGACTGGCCAGCATTTACGCCTTTGTTGGACCCAATTACAAGAATGCACCCGACGATGTGATGCCAGCACAAACTCAGCTATCCATGCCAGCATCCCGCGGTGCATCCTTGTCTGAGGGGTATCTGGCGCGCATCTAACCCGGCAGTGGCACCGTTGCAAACGCTCTCCGATCGCATTCTGGGAACAGGTACGAGCGGAACAGGCACGAAAGGATAGGAAGCAATCCCATGGCAGCACCCAAAATCATCGTTGTCGGTGGCGGACTTGCCGGCCTGGCCGCAGTCATTAAGATTGCGGAGGCAGGCGGTAATGTCGATCTCTTTTCCATTGTTCCCGTCAAGCGCTCCCACTCGGTCTGCGCCCAGGGTGGCATCAATGCCGCCAAGAATCTAAAGGGCGAGGGCGACACTACGTGGAAGCACTTCGATGACACCATCTATGGTGGCGACTTCCTGGCCAACCAGACTCCGGTCAAAGCCATGTGTGAGGCTGCGCCGGGCATCATCGACCTGCTGGATCGCATGGGCGTGCCCTTCAATCGCACTCCGGAGGGACTGCTTGACTTTCGTCGCTTCGGCGGCACGCTCTACCACCGGACAGCCTTTGCTGGTGCCACCACAGGCCAGCAACTGCTCTACGCACTCGACGAGCAGGTACGTCGCTACGAAGCTGAGGGTCGCGTCCGTAAGTTTGAAGGCTGGGAGTTCCTCTCTGCCGTGCTGGACACAGAGGGCGTCGCACGCGGCATCTGCGCCATGGATCTGCGAACCATGGAACTGACCACCTTCCCGGCCGACGCCATCATCATTGCGACTGGCGGCATTGGAGCCATCTTTGGCAAGAGCACCAACTCAGTCGTTTGCACAGGCTCAGCACAGTCTGCGCTCTATCAGCAGGGAGCCTGGTATGCCAACGGCGAGTTTATCCAGGTACATCCCACGTCGATTCCCGGCGAGGACAAGCTTCGGCTCATGTCCGAGTCAGCCCGCGGCGAGGGCGGTCGCGTCTGGGTGCCGCGCACCCCTGGTGACAAACGCGATGCGCGCTCCATTCCAGAGACCGAGCGGTGGTACTTCCTCGAGGAGTGGTATCCCAAATACGGCAACCTGGTACCGCGTGACGTGGCCACCCGCGCCATTCACAAGGTTGTCTATGAGCACGGCCTCGGAATCGACGGCCAGCCTATGGTCTACCTTGACCTTACGCATATTGACCGCGCCACGCTGAACCGCAAGCTGGAAGGCATTCTCGAGATCTACGAGAAGTTCGTCGGCGATGATCCCCGCGATGTGCCCATGAAGATTTTTCCGGGCATGCACTATACGATGGGCGGTCTGTGGGTGGACTTCAACCAGATGACCAACATCCCCGGCGTCTTCGCTGCCGGAGAGGCCGAGTATCAGTATCACGGGGCCAATCGCCTGGGAGCCAACTCGCTGGTCAGTTGCATCTTTGGCGGATTTGTCTCCGGTCCCAACGCCATGGCCTATGCCAAGTCACTCAAGGCGGCTCAGGGGGATGGCGGGCACGCCCAGGAGCTTGCTCGGCAACGCGAACTTAACCAGCAGTTACTCAGTTCCAAAGGCAAGGAGAACCCATTCCGCATCTGGCGCGAACTGGGCGAAACGATGACCAAGAACGTGACGGTCATCCGTCACAACAAGAACATTGCCGAGACAGAGGCCAAGATCGTGGAACTGATGGAGCGCTATCGCAACATCGACCTCAGCGATCGTAGCCAGTGGGCCAACACCAGCTTCGCCTTCACGCGCCAACTTTGGAACATGCTGCAAATCTCCCGCGTGGTGGCCCAGGGTGCACGGCTGCGCGATGAATCCCGCGGCGCGCATTACAAGCCGGACTTCCCCGAGCGGAACGACGAAAAGTTCCTCAAGACTACAAAGGCCAGCTTTGACGCAGCCGCCAACGAGCCACGGTTTTCTTTTGAGGATGTCGATATCCAGCACATTCCTCCGCGCCCGCGCCGTTACGATGCCGCAAGCTAGGATTGCAGGAGCACTTTGAACCGCCGGCAGCGCCGGCATGGGAGACAGACGATGGCAGAAAAGGTCATTCAGATCGAGATCAAGCGCCAGAGCGGCCCGGACGCCCCCGCCACCTGGGAAAAGTTTGAGATTCCGTGGAAGCCGGGGATGAATGTGATCTCCGTCATGCGCGAGATTGCAGCCAATCCCGTCAACGCTAACGGGCAGGATACAACGCCAATTGTTTACGACTCCAATTGTCTGGAGGAGATCTGCGGCTCCTGCGCAATGGTCATCAACGGCAAGGCACGCATGGCCTGCTCGGCACTGGTGGATAAGCTTGAGCAGCCGATCCGCGTTCAGCCGCTCACCAAGTTTCCTGTGGTGCGCGATCTGTCTGTCGATCGTAGCGTGCTCTTTGAGAATCTCAAGGCCGTCAAGGCGTGGGTTCCTGTCGATGGCACCTATGACCTTGGCTCCGGGCCGCGTGTCTTCCCACAGCAGCAGGAGGCAGCCTATCCGCTGTCGAACTGCATCAGCTGCTGCTGCTGCATGGAGGTCTGCCCACAGTTCAATGACGCCACGGGCTTCGTCGGCGCGGCCACCATTGCGCAGGTCAAGCTCTTTAACTCCCACCCTACCGGCAAAGTGCTCAAGGAGGAGCGTCTGCGCGCACTGGCCGGCGATGGTGGCGTGCAGGAGTGCGGCTTCGCCCAGAACTGCGTGCAGGTATGCCCCAAGCAGTTGCCGCTTACCGAGGCCATCTCCGATGTTACTCGTGATGTAACGCTGCAGGTCGCCAAGGATTTCCTGCGCGCCTGAGCCATCATTCCGCAACTCATCCAAGCCGCGCAGGGCCTAGCCTTGCGCGGCTTTTGTTTGCCCTGCAATCGGATTCTCGCCGCCATTTCGGCTGCTACAATCCTAGCTACCCGAGTTTGCCATGATTGCCTCCACACGCACTGCCACTTCCATCGCTCCAAGGTTGGTGATTGCATGTTCTGTTTCAGCCCTGCGTCCTCGCTTGCCCTTGTCCTACTGCCTTCAGTCATGACAGCCAAGCCAGCCTCGTCCACTCCCGCTCCGGTCGCACAGCACCGCACTGCGGAGCAGGTGCATCGTGCCGCCATCGTCATCGACACCCACGAGGACACGCCACAGCGTATCCTGGACGATCATTTCGACCTCACCGATCCACTCGGCTCTGGCCAGGTCAATCTCGACTCCATCCACAAGGGCAATCTCGGAGCCGCCTTTTTCTCCATCTGGGTTGAGCCCAAGCTTTATCAGGGCCAGTACGCGCATCGCACTCTGGAGCTGATCGATGCGGTTCGCAATCAGGCGGCTCGCCATCCGGATAAGATCCGCTTCACCACCACTGCCGAGGGCATCCTCTCGGCCCATCGGGAGCACAAGTTCGCCCTACTGATGGGTATTGAGGGCGGCCATTCCATCGAGCACTCGCTGGCGCTGCTGCGCATGTACTACGATCTCGGCGTCCGGTATATGACCCTCACCTGGTCCAACTCCAACGGATGGGCAGACTCCTCTGGCGATGCCGACGATGCCACAGTCCCCCACACTGCCGATGGCCTCAGCGACTTCGGCAAGGATGTTGTCTATGAGATGAATCGACTGGGCATGATCGTCGATGTCTCGCATGTCTCCGACAAGACCTTCTACCGCACGCTAATCGTCAGCCGTGCTCCGGTCATCGCCTCCCACTCGGCGGCACGCGCCTTGTGTGATGCGCCGCGCAACATGACCGACGATATGCTGCGTGCCATCGCGCGCTCCGGCGGCCCTGACTCCAAGGGCGGCGTCGTAATGGTCAACTTTTACTCCGGCTTCATCTCTCAGGCCTATCGCAACGCCCAGCTTGCCCAGCGACCTCAGCTCCTTCAGGCTGAGCAGGAGTTGCGCGACAAATTCAAGGCCGAAGGTCGCACCCTCACCTACGGCGATATGGACAAGGTGGATCGCGCCTTCGCCGATCGCATCCCGCGTCCACCGCTCTCTGACCTGATCGACCAGATCGATCACATCGTCAAAGTAGCCGGCATCGATCACGTCGGCATCGGCACCGACTTTGATGGCATCTCCGGCCAGCTTCCGCAAGGCATTGACTCCGCCGCCGATCTACCCAAGGTTACAGCTGCGCTCATGGCCCGCGGTTACTCCGCCGCTGATTGCGACAAGATTCTCGGCGGCAACTTCCTGCGTGTCTTCCACGAGGTTGAGCAGGTCAGCCACCAGCTGAAGGCAGAGACGCGGCCACGCATCACCGTCATGCAGCCGCACGACCCCTCGCCGGCCCGCTGACGCCACTGCGCCGGGGCCGCTTTTTCTGGTACTCTGATTCACAGGCGGGAGTAGTTCAGTGGTAGAACGTCAGCTTCCCAAGCTGAATGTCGCCGGTTCGATCCCGGTCTCCCGCTCCACGCGCTTCACCGCCGGATTGACGTTGACAGCGTCAACCGGTCATACTGTTTTCGATGAACACGATGTGCCAGTCCGGATCGCTTTGTTGCATGTGCATGTGCATGTGTCGCGGATCCGTGCCGCTGGCGTAACGCTGCAGCTTCCACAGGCAGCATCCCCAGATTGGCCCGGACCCCTGAGTGGTTCGGGCCTTGTTGTTTCGCCCGGCCGCGCAAGCTTCCCGGACCATCCTCACCCTGCTTCACGGAGTCGATCATGAGCCAGAATCCTGAGTCCCGCCAGCATCTTGCCACCCTAGCCGTACATGCCGGTCAATCCGTTGATCCGGCCACCGGCTCGCGCGCTGTGCCCATTTACCAGACCACATCCTACGTCTTTCAGGATGCCGATCACGCCGGTCGCCTCTTCGGGCTGCAGGAGTTTGGCAACATCTATACCCGCATCATGAACCCGACCACTGATGTCTTCGAAAAGCGGGTTGCGGCTCTGGAGGGTGGAGCCGCTGCACTGGCCACAGCCTCCGGCCAGGCTGCCATCACGCTGGCCATCACCACCCTTGCCGGTCAGGGCGATGAGATCATCTCCTCCACATCGCTGTACGGCGGCACTTACAATCTGTTTCACCACACTCTTCCGCGTCTCGGCATTACTGTTCGCTTTGCCGACGCCGATGACTTTGCATCCATTCGCGCAGCCATCACACCCCGCACCCGCGCTATTTATACCGAAACGCTGGGCAATCCCAAGCTCGACGTTGTGGATCTCGAACAACTCGCCGCAATTGCGCATGAGCACGGCCTGCCGCTGATCGTGGACAACACCTGCGCCTCGCCTGCCCTGCTGCGTCCCATCGAGTGGGGCGCGGATATCGTTATCCACTCGGCAACCAAGTTTCTTGGAGGCCACGGCAACTCGATCGGCGGCATCATCGTCGATGCGGGACGCTTTGACTGGAGCTCAGGTCGATTTGCCGAATTCACCGAGCCGGATCCGTCCTATCACGGCCTCTCGTTCACGACTGCCTTTGGTCCGCTGGCCTTTATTTTGAAGGCGCGTGTACAAGGTCTGCGGGACACGGGCGCAGCTATCTCGCCTTTTAATGCATTTCTCATCCTGCAGGGCATTGAGACGCTGGCGCTGCGCATGGAACGCCACTGCAGCAATGCCCTGGCTGTGGCCCGGCATCTGGAGAGCCATCCTCAGGTGGAGTGGGTGAACTACCCCGGCCTTGCCTCAAGTCGCTACCATACCCGCGCACAGAAGTATATGCCCGACGGCAGTAGCGCACTGCTCACCTTCGGTATTCGCGGTGGCTACCAGGCCGGCAAAAAGTTCATTGATTCGCTGCAGATGTTCTCGCTTGTGGCGAATATCGGCGACTCCAAGTCGCTGGTCATCCACCCGGCCTCCACTACGCACCAGCAGCTCACCGGAGAGGAGCAGGCTGCCACCGGCGTCACGCCCGAGTTGGTCCGACTCTCTATCGGTATCGAGGATATCCGTGACATCCTTGCTGATATCGATCAGGCCCTGCTGCGGTCCTGTCCAGCAGACAACCCGGCGGCTGTTATCGCACAATGAGCAGAATGAGTGCTTCCAAAGTCCCCCCGTCATCCCAGCCTCCGGCGCGTTCTGCGCCGGAGCCCATCTACGAAGGGGATTTTGTC
>JAKBAG010000183.1 GCA_021809235.1 Acidobacteriota bacterium | reverse complement strand
GCCGTTCTCGGCATTGTCGGCGGAGTGGTATCCGCAGCCTTTACCCGTTTTCTGCTCTACCTTCGAGTGCAGTTTCTCTCTCTGCCAAAGAAAACCGTATGGTGGCATCCGGTGGTGGGTGGCGTAGTGGCCGGCCTGATGGGCTGGGCCGTACCGCAGACCCTGGGTGTGGGCTATGGATACATCGGTGACGCACTGAATGGCAACATGGTGCTGAAGATCATGCTGCTGCTGGTTCTGCTAAAGTTCTTCGCCGTGACGATTGCCTATGCAACCGGGAACGTGGGTGGCATTCTGGGGCCCACAATCTTCCTGGGAGCCATGGTGGGCGGCTCGGTCGGAAGCATTGCTCACCTGCTGCTGCCCGGACACACAGCCACTGCCGGTGCCTATGCCCTGGTCGGGATGGGCGCGCTGTTTGCCGGCATCATTCGCGCCCCCATGACCTCGGTGGTGATGGTCTTTGAACTGACGCGTGACTACGAAGTCATCGTGCCCCTGATGATTGCCAACCTACTGAGTCTGTTCATTGCAAGCTGGTTACAGAAGACACCCATCTACGAGGGTCTGGCGCAGCTGGAAGGGATTCACCTGCCTCAGCACGGGCATCGGGAGGAAGAGGCGCACGGAAAGCTTGTGGGCGCGATTGTGGAGCCTGCTCAGGAGACCGTGGATGCGACCGAGACGGTTGCGGGAGTGATGCAGCGGCTGCGGGACAGCATGCAGCAGAGCTGGCCGGTCCTGCGCGAATCCGTACTCGTGGGGGTGCTGAAGCGGACGACCCTGGAGCAGGCTGCTGCCCGCGGCGATGGCATGCTCCCCATCCAGAAGCTTCTGCCTTCGCATGAGTTCCCGCACGTCCATCCTGATCATCCCCTCTATCTGGCTCTGGAGCGTATGAGCAAGGATGGGCTGCAACTGCTGCCGGTGATGGACCGGGACAATGGAAACCGGCTGAGCGGTGTGGTGACCCTCCACGAGGTGCTGGCCCAGTATGGCGTCAGTGATAGCGCCGCGTTGTAATCCTGACCGCTTCCATGGTTGGGCCTCGTCGCAGGACCGGCTTCTGATTTAGGATGCGGAGTGCGGGACCCGGAGGCAATCGATGAGCGATTACAAACACCTGCTGATCCACTCGTATCAGGGTGTGCAGACGATCACGATGAATCGGCCGGAAAAGCGCAATGCCCTTTGCCCCCTTCTGGTGGAGGAACTGGTAACAGCATTGGATCGGGCTGCCGCATGCGAATGCGAGGTCGTGATCCTGACCGGTGCCGGTTCCGCCTTCTGCGCCGGGCTGGATATGGACAACCTGGCCACCATGCATGCCCTTACACAGGTGGATGCGCGCAAGGACTCCGAACGGATGGCCAAGCTGCTGCTGGCCATCTATCGATTTCCCAAGCCGATGATTGCCTCCGTGAATGGCCCCGCCATGGCCGGGGGTATGGCTCTGGCAACACTGTGCGATTTCACCTATGCAACGCCAGAGGCTCGCTTAGCCTACACCGAGGTGCGCCTAGGTTACATCCCGGCCATCGTGGCCACCTTCCTGACGCGACAGATGGGAGAAAAACGCACCCGCGAGCTGCTGCTGAGCGGTCGCATCCTGAAGGCCGACGAGGCGATGCGCATGGGGCTGGTGACCCGCGTGGTTCCCGCAGGAGAGCTGCGTGCGGAAGTGACTGCGCTGGCACAGATGCTGCGCCTGAACAGCCCCCAGGCAATGAAGACCGTCAAGCATCTGCTGACGCAGAGCAATGCCGCACAGCTGGAGGCTGAGATCGAAGCGGCCATTCAGGCCAATACCGAACAGCAGTCGTCGGAGGACTTCCGCGAGGGCGTCCGCGCCTTCTTCGAACGCCGCAAGGCTGACTGGCCCAGCCGACACGCCACCGCAATATAACCGTTGCGTTCCGCAAGTCTGCTTCAGCGTGTCTGGGGTGCCACGGCTACGCCGACAAAGGAGTCGGCGCTGCCGTAGTAAAGAAACCACCGATGATGAAAGAGCACCAGCCCTTCGCCAAATGTGGTTCCTGCGGCGTACTGGCCATTTCGCTCCCAGGGCTGCTCCGGACTGAGCACCGGTTGCGCAAGCCGGGCCTGCAACTGCGCCGGGTCGGAGGCGGAAAATAACGCCTCGCCCACGGCGTAGGCGCCGGGATCGAGCGCTGGATTGCGGGTAGCATCGGCAGCATTTTTGCCGTTGTAGAGCAGCAGAATTCCCTTGTCTGTAAGGATGGGCGGCGGTCCTACTTCAGGAAATCCGCTGTCGAAACTGCCCGCACGATGCTCCAGAAGCACGGGAGCGTGGTCCGGCCCCTGAAGGGGTGACTGCGGAGCCAGCGCCGAGGTTGTCTCCACCGGAATCCAGTGGATCAGATCCGCAGAATATGCCAGGCGGATATGAATCTCGCCCCAGTACATCCAGTACCGGCCCAGAATCCGGGCAGCCACCAGATGGTTGTGCTCAAGCTGCGTCACAATGCCGCCGGACTTGTAGAGCAGATGGGAATAGGCTCCGGTGGCGCCAAGAGCCGGTCCATATTTTGTCCAGTGGCGCAGATCCCGCGATACGGCAATCCCGATCGAGTAGGTTTTGCGATTCCATTGGGTATAGGTCAGGATGTACCGGCCATCGGGCGCCTCCACGATCCGCGGATCCTCCACGCCACCAGGCCATTCGCGAGACTGTTGCCCGTCGACTGCCGGATAAAAAACCGGCTCCGGAAGAGTTCGAAAGTGCAGCCCGTCGCGAGAGACTGCCATACCAATCCGCGAGGTATGCATCCCGATCTGCATACTGCCGGAATCGTCCTCGGCGCGATAGAGCAGATAGACGCGTCCATGGCGCACGACGGCAGCGGGATTGAAGGTATGGAGCGCCTCCCAGGCGACAGGCTTTTGCAGAATGGGATCCACAAAATGAGCCTTCGCCTCCGGGCGCACGATAGGCTCGGTCAATGGGCGCGAAAATGGGCCAATAGCCCAGTCTGGAAGCGGCTTGGAGACCGCAACGTCTACCGGGATGGATGAGACTGTGCCCGGCATGGAAACTGGCGCCTGTGCGCCGGATGCCGCTGGTGCCAGCAAAAGCGCGAAAAGAAGCATGGTAGAACGCATTCGGCAGGCTCCTTGGCAAAGACAGAGTGAGAGCGGGCTGAGCATGCTCCCGCTCATGCCGATGGAAAGGGATTGGCCGCGCGCAGCTCCTGCACAATGGTGGTAGCTGCCGCACGAGCCTCTTCGGCACGCTCTGGCGGAAAGCTGATGGCGCCGACGCGGGCATGACCGCCGCCCCCGTAGCGCTCGCAGATCTTGGCCAGATTCACGATCTGGCTCTCCGTGGCACGCGTCCACGGATTGGAGCCAACCGCAACCTTGGTGCGGAAGCTGGAGCGCGAAAGCCCGATGGCATAGGTGGCCTGCGGATAAAGAGAGTACGGGATGAACTTGTTGAACCCCTCCATCGGATGATCCGTAATGTCGAAGAAGATCGTCCCGTCGCGATATTCGGCGCGCTCCCGGATGAGCGCAATCGCACGCTGGTGCTGCTCCAGCAACGGAGGCAGCAGGTCGGCGACAAAGGGCTGCTCGAGCACCTCGGCCAGGGACAACTCTGTCAGCAACGGAATCAGGCGGGGCACAAATGCCGGGTCCTGGGTCGCCTCAATGATCAGCGTAAGCTGCATGGCAGGAGCCGGCATGGCAACAGCAGACTGCGGGCTCTCGTAGCGAGCGCCATCCACAATATCGGCCCAGTGAATCAACTCGGCATAGGGCGCCACGTCAAACCCGAACCGGGTGGAAGCGATATGAGCCAGAAAGCTGGTACAGGAGACATAGTTGGGATCAAAGAAACGACGGCGCGAACAGATGGCATCCTGCTGGCAGGCGCGGAAATGGGCCTCATCCTCGGCATTGAGGAAGGCCGATTCATGATGATCGAACCACCAGGTGATGCGTGGCGATGCGGAATACTTGAAATCCACGATCGCGTTTTCCTCGCCCTGAAAATCCGCCTCCTGAAACAGCGCCCCTGCCCGGTGGACAAGGCCGCAAAATTCATAGCTGGCATCCGGAGCCACCATAGCGCGATGGAAACGGGTGAAAAGCGAGGCCGAACAGGCTCCGTCGAAACATTTGTCGTGATAGAAAACGCGCACCTTCAACTCTGCTGACCCTCCGGAAAAATCGATCCCCGCAAAACAAGCCGGGGTCGCCAAGGTAATCAATACCCAAATGACTAGAATCAGCGCAGGGCAAGGAGATGTCAAGCCGGGCGACGGGGCGATCGAGCAGCATCCGATGCAGCAGGGCGTCGCTTGCGACCGTACCAGTCGTCCAGAACCTGCTGCGCACGCCGCTCGGCTTCCTGCAGCCGCCGCTGCTCCGCCTCGCTCAGCAGCGTCTCCACCTGCAACCGGGCCGTGCGCCTGGCCAGATACTCCTCCCGCTGACGGGCAAGCTCCTGATTCATCTGCTCGAGCCTGGGACGCAGCACCTTGGCCCGTTGCTCGGCAAGCTCCATGCGCACCAGCCCGGTCTGTCGCTCGCAACCATCACTGCGCTCGACGCCACGCATCAGATCCTGCCGCCCGCCGCGAAGCTCCTGGTGGGTGGCCAGCAGATCCTCAGCAACCTCTTCCCGACTTCGCGCAGCCGCCTCCAACTGCAGGCGGCTCTGCTCCTCTTCCAGTTCGCGGATACGAGCCAGTCGCTTGAGCGCGCGTGTGGTGGACATCGATCACCCCCGCCAGAATTTCCCTGAATTCAAATCGTCTCTGCAATGCCCAGCAGACGATCCACACAGCCTTCAAAGTCCAGCCGCTCCGCCGCGCCCTGCATCAGAAACTCGCGCAGCAAGGGACGGGCTTCCAGCGCCCGGTCCAGATCCTCATCCGAACCCGGACGATAAGCTCCAATGCGAACCAGATCCTCGGAGCGGGCATAGGCTGCCAGCAGCCGTCGCACCTCTGCCGCCGCCTCACGATGTTCGGCTGTTGCCACCGCTGTCATCAGACGGCTCACCGAATCCAGGATCTGAATCGGTGGATACCAGCCCTCGGCAGCCAGAGAACGGGAGAGCACAATGTGCCCATCCAGCAGCGAGCGGACCGCATCGACGAGCGGATCCTGCTGATCGTCGCCTTCCATCAACACGGTGTAGAAGGCCGTAATGGATCCCCGCTGAAAGTTGCCCGCCCGCTCCACCAGCCTCGCCAGCCGCGTAAAGACCGAAGGCGTATAGCCCTTGGCCGTGGCTGGCTCTCCGGCGGCAAGACCAATCTCGCGGGCAGCCATGGCAAAACGCGTCAGCGAATCCAGTACCAGCAGCACATGGCGTCCTTCGGCGGCAAAGGATTCGGCAATCGCCGTAGCTCCCAGTGCCGCGCGCATACGCATCAGGGGACTTTGATCCGAAGTGGAGACCATGACCACCGAGCGCTTCCGTCCTTCCTCGCCGAGCGCATCCTCCAGAAACTCTCCCACCTCACGGCCACGCTCTCCCACCAGTCCCACTACGGTCACATCCGCTTCGGTGTTGCGGGTCATCATGCCGATCAGAGTGCTTTTGCCCACGCCAGAGCCGCCGAAGATGCCCACACGCTGACCACGGCCCACCGTAAGCAATCCATCGATGGCGCGGATGCCGGTTCCGAGCGGCCGACGAATCGGAAGCCGATCCAGAGGCGTGCACACCGGGCCATCCAACGGCACCGAAGTGGCCGTCCGTGGCCGACGACCTCCATCCATCGCATGCCCCAGCGCATCCAGCACCCGGCCCATCAGTGCCGATCCCGTCTCCACCTCAGGCATCACGCCAAGCGCCTCCACGGCATCTCCGTATTGAATTCCTTCCGGTGCGTTGACCGGCATCGAGAGAACCGTTTGCCCGCGAAAGCCGATCACCTCGGCCAGATGCCGACTGCCCTGCCGATCCACAATCGAGCAAAGCTGTCCCACCGAACA
>JAKBAG010000182.1 GCA_021809235.1 Acidobacteriota bacterium | reverse complement strand
CGCGGGCAGCGGCGGGAATCGCCCACTGCAATCGAGCACATGCGCGGCGGTTGTTCCGTTCATCTGCGAGGTGGAAACATCGTCGCCTGTGAGGGTGAGATTGCCGACGCGCGGCCCGAGAACGATGCGCGCATGATGGCTCTCCAGGCGGCTGTGCTGCGGATCCAGCAGATTCACGTTGTCCAGAGTGAGTTCCAGCGGATGCTGCGCATCGAGGCCATCGAAGGTAAATCGGCCACCGCCTTCAATGCTGATGTCTGTGAGTCGGATGTCGTGATACCACGGAAGAAGATTGCCAGTGCGCGTGGTGTACATGGGACTGAAGACCAGCGGATGCGCCACTTGGCGCATGCATACATTCTGATAGCGAATGTCATTCACTTCTCCGCCACGACTGCTGTCTGACTTAATGCGGATGCCATTATCGGCTCCATCGATGGTAAGGTTGCGCACCAGCATGTGGCGGACTCCGCCGTTGGTTTCGCTTCCGATCGACATGCCATGGCCGGCAAAAAAGTGATTGTCCAGAATCGAGATATGCTCCATCGGTCCACTGCCATTTGCCTTGACGGCAACATCGTCGTCGCCGGCATGAATCCAACAGTGCGTGATGGTGACGTTCTGCGAGGAGATCGGATCGATGCCATCGGTATTCCGCGCGGTCTTTGGCGTGAGGATGGTGACGCCCCAGGCTGTGAATCCGTTGGTGTTGTAGACGGCGACATGAAAGCCGGGCGAGTTGCGCAGCGTGATGCCGTAGAGCATGAAGTTATCGGCGTGGCGAAGGGTCATCATCCAGGGCACGCTCTGGTTCAGGTCGCGCAACTTGGCTTCATGCGCCAGATCCCACCAGGTCTGCTGCTGCCCGAGCAACGTGGCTCCGCCGCGGCCATCGATGGCGCCTTCACCGACCACTCCGCTGTTGACGGCGTGGTCGGCGAGAATCAGCGGCTGGCATCCATGACCTTTCTGATTGACGACGCCGCAGCTGCCCGGCGACAGATCATAGACGCGCGGATCGCGGGAACCGGCAAGCACGGTATGGGCATCGACCCGCAACAGGACTCCGGAGCGCAGTTGCAGTGGACCGCTGAGGAAGACCTGACGGTTGCCGTCGGCCTGCAACTCCACGGCGTGGCCGGGGGCGCAATGATCGATTGCCTGCTGAATCCGCACGGTATCCAACTTCTGCTCGTCAGACGCGGAGAGACGTCCGGCATCGGCGTGGAGAAGCGCGTGGAGTATCGCGCAACTGGGCGGCAGGTACGGCTTGGTGACGTTCCGCGTATCCTGTGCGCGGCCAGGCAGCGACAGGGCCAACCCGGCCCATCCCATCAGCAGTGTCAGCAGCAGTCTCAGAACCAGTTTTCGCATTCGACTCCTTCTCGCGTCGGTGTTGCTCTTGGAGTTCCTGCTGCTATGCGGCAGGATAGTGGACAGACCTCATGCGCACCCCTTGTATATCTTTCTGTGACGCTTTACGTCAAGATGTCCGACAGTCCATTAAGCATTTATCGGCAAAATATTGGATACTCTGTATTTTTCCGAAGAGATGGAGGGATTACATCCGCGATTCCTGATACTGCCTGGCAAAATACACCGGAAGAGAAAATCTTTTGAGTGGTTGGACCACGCATTGTGTTTCCGCGTATGATGAGTGCGCAGTTCCATTTGCCATCCACATGAGGTCCCATTTGTGAAGCTCACTTCTGTCTACTCCTGGCATGCCCGTGTGATGCTTGCGCTGTGCGCAGCGTCGATGCTGACAACACTGCCGGCAATCGCTGCCTCCACCACCTGTGATCCGCATTCGTATGGCGCGCGTGGAGATGGGAAAACCAAGGATACATCTGCAATTCAACACGCGATTGATAGCTGCTCGGCGCAGGGCGGGGGAACGGTTCTGCTGAGCGCTGGCACCTACCTGAGCGCACCGATTGAGCTGAAAAGCAACGTGACGCTGCACCTGGACAAAGGCGCCACGCTGCTGGGCTCGCCAGATCACGCCGACTATCCGGCGCGCACGGAATTTCGCGCACCCGGACAGCAGTCGCTGATCAGCGCGCACGGTGCCACGCACATTGCCATTACCGGCGAGGGTACGGTGGATGGAAACGGTGCGAGCTGGTGGACAATGGCGCGGGCCATCAAGGACACGGGAATTCTGGGTTCCGAACACACGCGTCCACGGCTGGTGGTGCTGGAGCATTGCCAGCATGTGCTGCTGGAGGGAGTGACCTTTCAGAACTCGCCGATGTGGCAGATTGTTCCTTACTACTCGGACGATGTGGTGATCCGGAACGTGCGCATTCTGGCGCCGCCGCATGCGCCAAATACCGATGCGATTGATCCGTTTTCGAGCACCCATGTGCTCATCGATCACGTCTTTGCCGACGTGGGCGACGACGATATTGCCATCAAATCCGGCATGATTGGTTCTCCGGGTCCGGATGCTCCGAGCCGCTACATCACGATCCGCAACTGCACCTTTCTGCATGGGCACGGAGTTTCCGTGGGGAGCGAACTGGCAGGCGGAGCGCAGGATATTCTGGTCGAGCATGTGCGGATGGATGGGACTGATAACGGCATCCGCGTGAAGGCCAACCGGGATCGTGGCCACGATGTCTCGAACATTGTCTTCCGCGACATGCAGATCGATAACGTGAAATATGGCTTGATCATCAGTGAGTACTATCCGAAGGTCTTTCCGCAGGCGGGCGAATCGGCCCAGCCGATCGGACGGCTTACACCGCACTTCCATGACATAACGGTGGAGAACGTAACCATTCGCAATGCCAAGATTGCAGGGGCGATTGTGGGGCTGCCTGAGGTTCCGATGCCTGGCATCGTGCTGAACCATGTGTCGATCAGCGCGGAGAAGGGCATGGTGATTGGATATGCGCAGGTAAGCGGGAAGGACTTCCATGTGGTGGCGCAGGATGGGCCGGCCATTACGCAGACAACCGGAGCCAGGCTGACGGTGCACTGAGGCACTGTGACGGGCAACAAAGACAAAAACGCCACGCGAAATGCGCGGCGTTTTTGTTTGGGTTGGAGTTCGCGTCAGCTACTGATTGACGCCGCTGGCCAGGAATCCACCGTCGACAACCAGCGTTTGCCCGGTGACGAAGGATGCGGCATCGGAAGCCAGATAGACGGCGGCTCCGACCAGCTCCTCGGTACGGCCAAAGCGGCCCATGGGCGTGCGCATCAGCAGCTCCTGCCCACGCGGTGTGCTGTCCAGCAGCGTTGCATTCAGATCCGTGCGAAAGACACCGGGAGCTATCGCATTCACGGTCACGCCATCGCGGGACCACTCAACGGCAAGCGAACGCGTGAGGGACATGACAGCAGCCTTGCTGGCGGCGTAGGCGGCCACTTCCTTCAGTGCCACGAAGCTGTTCAGGGATGCGATGTTGACGATGCGTCCACTGCGGTTGGCCAGCATGTGGGCGCCAAAGACCTGGCATGCGCGCAGTGTACCGGTCAGGTTGGTGTTCAGGATGTCTTCCCATTCGGCTTCTGGCTGAGTTAGCGTAGGGGTGCGTTTGATCTTGCCGGCACAGTTAATGAGGATATCCACCTTGCCGAAGGCCTGCACGGCAGCCTGCAGCAGGGACTGAAGCGAGACGCGGTCGCAGACGTCGGAGACCTGTCGCAGGGTACGACGACCGCGGGCCTCGATTGCGGCAGCGGCCTCGTCCACCTGCTGGCTGCGTCGCGCCGTTGCGATCACGTCAGCGCCGGCGTCGGCCAGTCCCAGACTCAAGGCCAGACCAATGCCGGAGGTTCCTCCTGTGACCACAGCCACCTTGCCGTTCAGACTCATGCTACTCATTGACTGCTCCTCTCCTGTGTTGCATTCCAGGCGCCGATGGCGCTGAGATGGGTCAAAATCTGCTCGACAGCCTGCTCGGGAGTGCCTTCCACGCTCACGCGCCAGGCTTCCTCAGGCTCTTCCAGCGTGGCCAGCTGGCTGGGCAGCAGATTTGGATTCATGTATTGGTGCTGGCGCGCCTGGATGCGCTCTGCGATCAGAGCCGCTGGAGCGTGCAGCAGAACAAAGCGCATGGAGCCTGCTGGCAAATCCCGCTGCAACTGCTCCCGCGCCATGGCGCGCAGTGCCGAGCAGGCCAGCACGGCAGAGCGATCCGCAGCCAGATGCTCCGCCATACGGTCATGCAGAGTACGCAGCCAGGGCAGGCGGTCGGCATCCGTCAGCGGTGTGCCGGATGCCATCTTGGCCCGATTCGCCTCAGAGTGATAATCATCGGCATCCTCGAAGATCCATCCGGTCCGTGCCGCAATCAGCCGACCGATCGTTGTCTTGCCGATGCCACTGACTCCCATGATTACCAGGATCATTGCGCGCGCCCCAGGAAGACCGGCTCGATATGCCGCTCGAAGAGGTTCTGGGTGACGTTCCGCGCAATGATGGCTTCATTGGCCTCCAGCAGGTCCAGATAGCGGCTCCCCATCTTTGCGGCAATTTTGAAGCCGACGTGGAGCAGTTGTCGGAAGCTGCTGTTGTAGCCGACAGCGTGCGGTACATGACGCAGAGCCTCGACGAATTGCGCAGAGCTCCAGGCAGCTACCTCAGCGGGAGCCGGGAGCCGATTCGGGGCAATATCGATGACGGTGGCGTAGGGCGCGCAAAGCTCTTCCCGATGCGCATAGGCTTCGCCGTAGATCTCCTGAGCCAGTGCCAGTGCCGCACCGCCAGCTTCGGCCAGGCCGATCAGCTCCTCCAGCCAGGTGGTTCCAGCCGTCTTCAGATGCACGCCCGCGTCCAGCCTGCGGATGGTGCGATGGATTGCTCCATAGATGGAGAATTTGTCGCTGCCGGAGTGCACGCTGAGCTTGAGATTCTGCGGAAGGCCGAAGTGCTCAACAGCATAGGCGATGGCAGCCACATCCAGGCCAAACTCCCGCTCAAACTGCGCGACATCTCCGACGTAGTCCACGCCCTTGTTGAAGCGCCCGCTGAACTTGGGAGCAATCGTCTGCACCGGAATGCCTTCGTCAGCGATGGCGGCCAGGATGAGCAACAGTTCTACAGGCGTCTGCGCGGTGTCCGTCTCATCCATGGAGACTTCAGGCAGGAAGTTGTCTCGAGCCGCTGCAATGTGGCGATAGACCGCCCCAGCCTGCTGCACTGCGGCCAGATATTTCTGCGCGGTGCTGCGCAAGGTCGCTTCCGTGATCGAAAATCGTTCCGATGTCCCGATCAGCACAATCTCGCCGATCAGTCCGGCATGTCGGGCAACGAATGCTTCGACGGCTTCCGGCGCGGCTGGCTTGCCGATGGCATCGGCAACGTCGATGGTGTAGAAATCACAGACCGGCAGAAAACGATCCACCGTTTGCAGCGTGATGTGATCGGCATCGCAGAAGTAACTTCCCGTCCATCCCAGTGCCTGCACGGCGGCATCGGCGGCTTGGCGCACGGAGTCGGGCTGCGATCCGATGATCAGATGTTCCCGATTGGATTTGTTCCAGACCGGCGTGACTTCGACCCCGGCCTGCAGTGCCTGCACACAGGCCTGCAACTGTGCCTTGGCCTGATGGGCAAAACGATCCCCTGTGCCAATCGAATATTTTCCCAGCTTGTTTGGCGACTTCAACTCAATTCCCCTTTCCCAATCTGCTACGGTGCGCCCAGAGTCCAAGCCCTGGATTGGCAATAAAAAAGATATCTTCGCCTGCGACGCGGTTATGGCCCGCGTTTCTTTGTTCTGGCTGGTAGAGTTCCAGCATCTGTTTCAAATCGGCATAGGCAAAGCCAACGCCTTCGACTTCCTCGCGCGAAAGCCCGCCCGGGCACCAGACGATCCGGAATCGTCCCTCTGAGGAACCATGGATCAGGTGAGCGGCCGCACTCAGGTCCGCGGCCAGTTCAGGATGCTCTGCCACGGCCTGCAGCGTGGCCGGTGTGCCGCGGTAGCCATAGCGGCGAATTAGCGCGTCGATGGTCTTGTCTTCGCCGA
>JAKBAG010000181.1 GCA_021809235.1 Acidobacteriota bacterium | reverse complement strand
TCCCATGCACGAAATCAAGATGATGCTGCCTTCGGCCAAGGTCAAGGCGGCAGTCGAGGCAGGTGACTGATGGCTGTGCCGAGAGAAGGAATATACGGCCTGCTGGCCGAGTTTGATACCCCCAGCGCTCTGGTGCACGCCGCCAAGGCTGCTCATGACGCAGGCTGGCGCAGGCTGGACTGCTACTCACCCTATCCGCTGGAAGAGGCGGCTGAGGTCATTGGCTTCCACCGCAACCGGGTTCCACTGGTGACGCTGATTGGCGGCCTGATGGGCCTCTGTGCCATGTTCTCCCTGGAGACCTGGATCTCGACCCTGGCGTATCCGCTGAATATAGCCGGTCGCCCTACCTACTCCTGGCCGGCTTTTGTGGTTCCGGCCTACGAGTGGACGATCCTCTTCGCCGGGTTATCGGCGGCCTTTGGCATGCTAGCGCTCAACGGGCTTCCCAGCCTCTACCATCCGCTGTTCAATGCGCCGAACTTCCGCTCGAGCGCCACGGTGGATAAATTCTTCCTTTGCCTGGAGGCGACAGACCCCAAGTTTGATGCTGCCGGGACCAAGGCCTTCCTCGAGGGTTTCCACCCCAACTCGGTGGTCGAGGTGGAGTACTGATGACAACGGAACGCAGCAACCAAGCACAACGGAAGAACGTGCAGCGATGGATCGGACTGGGAGCAGCGGCCATGATGGCTCTGGCTGTTGCCGGCTGCCGCCAGGACATGCACAACGAGCCGAAGTTCGTGCCCCAGCGCGGCACTACCTTCTTTGCCGACCATCGTTCGGCACGCCCACAGGTGGCCGGTACCGTGGCCCGTGGCCAGCTCGATGAGGATACCTACTTTTACACCGGCACCGTGATAGGCGCTAACGGCTACCGCGAGGAGCGGGACGCGTTGCCCTTCCCGGTGACGATGACCGTGCTGGAGCGTGGCCAGGAGCGCTACAATATTTATTGCACCCCCTGCCACTCACGGGTGGGCAATGGATTGGGAGCCATTGTGCAGCGCGGCTACAAGACCGCAGCCAACCTGAACGATGATGTCCATCGCGCGCAGCCGCTGAGCCACTACTTCTATGTGATGACCCACGGCTTCGGCGCTATGCCGGACTATTCAGCGCAGATTACCCCGGCCGACCGATGGGCCATTGCCGCCTACATCCGCGCTCTGCAGTTGAGCCAGCATGCCAACCAGGCTGATGTGCCGGCCGGAACCACGGTTAGCAGCCTGAAGTCGGTAGCCGAGGCCAAGGGGCTTCCAGCCAGCTTTGCCGAACCATGGGAGCTGCCGACGACGGCCATCAGCGCGCTGCCGCCGGTTGCCTCCGAAGGAACGCCTTCGATGGCTCCGGCCGGTGCGGCCTCACCCAGGATCCAGATTCCGCATGAAGCGATGCCGAAGGGCAGCGCCACATCGAAGACCAGCAAACCTGCGACACCGGCAGGGATGGCAAATTAAGGGAGCCAGACGATGGGACACGCTTCAACCCATGCAAAAACATTACCCGCGGACCTGAGCGCGCCCTCTTTTGTGCGCGGCTGGCAGGCGCGCGCACTTGTGGTGGCCGTACTGTTCACGGTTACAGCCGTGGTGCTGGCTACGCTGGACCACTCGGCCGAGCATATTTATCGCGCCTGGGTCGTAGGGCTCATGCTCTGCTTCGGCTTCAGTGTGGGTGGTCTGGCGCTGCTGATGCTGCAGCATGTCACCGGGGGCAAGTGGGGACTGCTGCTGCGGCGTCCGCTGGAAGCCATGACGCGCACCCTTCCTCTGGTATTTGTCTACTGGATTGTGACCGGCCTCTGGATGAAGAAGCTCTACCTCTGGGCGCGTTTTTCAGATTCGGCTGCGGCACTGAAGGCTGGTCTCATCAATGAAACCGAGGCGCACGCGATCGAGTGGAAGCATCCGATGCTGAACGCGCAGGCGTTCTGGGTCGTGGGTATCCTCTGCTTTGCCATCTGGGCCTTTTATGCCTGGAAGCTGAACAGCTGGAGCCTGCAGCGGGATGCCGATGGGCCTTCAACAACAGCCTTCTGGATCCGCAAGTTTGACAACCTCTCCGGCTTTGGCCTGGTCGTCTACGCACTCACCATGACGGCTGCTGTCATCTATTGGGTCATGAGCATGGATGTCACCTGGTATTCGTCGGTCTACGGACTGCTGTTCCTGGTCGGCGAAGGCTATCAGGTGCTGGCGCTGGCCGTGCTCACGGCGCTTTCGCTCTCCAAGGAAGATCCGATCAAGACCGTGCTGCGCAAGACCGAGCAGTATGATCTTGGCAAGTTCATGATGGCCTTTGTGATGCTGAATATTTACATCGGCTTCTCCCAGTTCCTGATCATCTGGTCGGGCAACCTGCCGGAGGAGATCGTCTGGTACATGAACCGGATCAATGGCCACTGGGGCATCATTATCACGCTGGACTTCATCTTCCACTGGCTGATCCCATTCTCGCTGCTGCTTTCACGCGACATCAAGACCAACAAGAAACGGCTGATGCGAGTAGCGCAATGGATGATCTTCGCCAAGGCGTTTGACCTGTTCTGGCTGGTTGAACCGAACTTCAAAGACGCCGCGGCCAACCTGCACTTCAGCTGGGGAATTCTCGAGTACATTGCTGTCCCGGTGGCGATGGTGTCACTCTGGGTGGCCTACTACAGCTGGGAGCTAACCCGGCGTCCTCTGGTGCAGACCAACGACCCGCATCTGGCGGAGATTCTGGAGCCTGAACATGCACATGCATGAGCATCACAGCACGAGCAATCAGCCGCTGGATCCGGCGCGGATTGCCAAGGGATTTGAAGAGTCTGACGTACGCGTCTCCGGCATCGTGGTCTTTCTGACGGCGCTAGGCATTTTTGTCATCGTATCCGCCCTGCTGTGCGTCGTGGTCGGCAAGGTGATCAACTCCCAGATCGCGAAGGCCGATGGACCCCCCAACCGTTGGGCGCATCCCGTCGATGTGCGCAAACTGGGCAATCTGGCTACGAGTCCCGACCTGCAAAAGCAGTTCTCGACCCTGGTACAGACCTTCCCGACTCCTCGGTTGCAGGTCGATGACGGCTATCAGGAGATTGCCGACATGCACACCAAGGAGGATCTGCTTTTGGACAACTACACCTGGGCCGATCAGCAGAAAGGTGTGGTGCGGATTCCGATCGACCGGGCCATGGAGCTGGTCGCACAACACGGGCTTCCGGTCGCCAGCTTCACATCCACGACTCCGCTGCTGGCGCATGACAGCAAGCCAACCGTCAGCCAGCCGCTGACCGACGGCTTTGCCCGCACCGGCTACGAACAGGATGAAGCAGCAAAGATGGCCGAGATGAAGGGTGGCATGCAGTAAGCTCCGGCGGGTTTTTTCCAGCCCGTCGAAGCCGTTCACGGGGATAGCTTGCAGCACATCGGAGAAAGTCCGATGATCGAATTCAGAGAAGAGGTAAGCAGTGGCAAATCGCAGGACAATTCGGAAGGCCGCCCCGGCGCTGTTGCTGGGACTGGTCAGCTGTCTGTCTGCGGTCTCCTCGGCACAGGTCAGCTCGATCGGCCAGAAGCAGATGGGCCCGGTCAATGACAAACCTTCCCTGCTCAGCAAGGTCACCATTGAGCAGCATCTCAATCAGCAGCTTCCGCTGAATCTGCCCTTTGTCGATGAGACGGGCAAGTCCATCACGCTGGGCAGCTATTTTGGCCGTAAACCGGCAATTCTGGCGCTGGTCTATTACAACTGCCCGATCCTCTGTTCCGAGGAGATGCAAGGGGTAACCTCGGCGCTGCGCATGGTGCATCTGACACCGGGTCGTGACTTCAACGTGATTGTGGTCAGCATCGATCCCTCTGAGGGGCCGGCACTGGCGGAGTCGAAAAAGGTCTTCTACCTGAAACAGTATGGCAAGCCGGAGACTGCCGACGGATGGCACTTTCTTACCGGGCCGCAGAGTTCCATTGATGCACTCACCCACGCCGTGGGCTTTGGCTATGTCCGCATCAAGGGGCCGGATGGGAAGCTGGACCAGTTTGCCCATGCCAGCGCGATCCAGATTGTGACCCCGCAGGGCAAGCTGGCTCAGTACTACATGGGCGTCGAGTACAGCCCGAAGGATCTGCTGCTGGGTCTGATGGAGGCGTCGTCAAACAAGATCGGTTCTCCGGTGCAGAACATTCTCACCTACTGCTATCACTACGATCCAACGACCAACACCCACAGTCTGGTGGTGGCGCGGATCGTGCAGATTGCCGGGGCATTCACAGTTCTGCTGCTGGGTGGATTCATGCTGCTGGGCTTCAAAAAGGATATTGGGAGCAACAAAAAGGCTGGAAGCAGGTAGCTGTCGCAGGCAAGGGCAGCTCGTGGAACGGATACACCGGAAGAAATAGCCGGATAAGAATCTGAGATGAACGGAAAAGGGAATGGATCAAATTAGCCCCGTACTCTGGCAGTTTTTGGTGAAGTGGCTGACGAACTTCGCGGTAATCCCGCCGGAGGCTTCGAAGGTCGCGCCGCAGATGGACGCGTTGCTGCTGTTCATGACGCTGGTCAGCCTGGTCGGCCTCACGCTGGTCATCTTCCTGGTGGTCACCTTCTCGATTCTCTATCGGCGCGAGCGGAATCCTGTGGCAACGCAGATCGAAGGCTCGACGCTGCTGGAAGCCACCTGGACGATCATTCCTCTGGGCCTGTTTCTGGTCATGTTTGTCTGGGGTTCGGTGCTGTACTTCCGCATCTACACGCCTCCACCGAATGCCATGCAGGTGTATGTGGTGGGCAAGCAGTGGATGTGGAAGGCAGAGCATCCCGGCGGCCAGCACGAGATCAACAGTCTGCATGTGCCCATCAACCAGCCGGTGCAGCTCACGCTGATCTCACAGGACGTCTTTCACAGCTTCTCGATGCCGGCCTTCCGCGTCAAGCGCGAAGCCATTCCAGGCCGTTACACCACGGTCTGGTTTGAGGCCACGCGCATCGGCACCTATCATCTGTTCTGCAGCCAGTATTGCGGAACGGCACACTCCGCCATGATCGGGCAGATCGTAGTCATGAGCCCGGAGGATTACAAGAAGTGGCTGCAAAGCTCGACCAGCGGCGTCTCGCTGGCCCAGGACGGCGAACGGCTTTTTGCCAGTCTCAGCTGCAATGCCTGCCACAACGGCACGCCCACGGCGCGCGGACCGAATCTTGCCGGCGTCTATGGCTCCACGCTGACGCTCAGTGATGGGCAGAAGGTGACCGTCGATGATGCCTATCTGCGCCAGGCGATTCTGAACCCCTCGGCACACATCACCCAGGGTTACGCGCCGATCATGCCCACCTATCAGGGGCAGGTCAGTGAAGAAGGCCTGTTTTCGCTGGTGGAGTACATCAAGAACCTCGATTCCAACTACCGCATCAAGCAGACCACTAACACCACAGAGCTGGCGCCGGTGGCGACAGCCGTAACCCCAGCAGCGTCCCCTGCAACACCCAACGGGAAGGTGAGCCATGAGTAGCATCGTGAGTCTTCCAGACCAGTCGACGGCCCGGATACCCAAGCGCAATTATCTGACGAACGAGAACGGCATCCTGAGCTGGTTACTAACCGGCGACCACAAACGGATCGCCATCCTTTATCTGATCTCAATCACCTTCTTCTTCTTTATCGGGGGAGCTCTGGCCGGTCTGATCCGTCTGGAACTGCTCACGCCACAAAGCGATTTGCTGGCTGCCGACACCTACAATAAGGTCTTCTCGATGCATGGCATTGTGATGATCTTCCTGTTCCTGGTGCCAAGCGTACCGGCCACTCTGGGGAACTTCCTGATTCCGATCATGGTCGGCGCCAAGGATCTGGCCTTCCCCAAGATCAACCTGCTGAGCTGGTACCTGTACATGATCGGCGGCTGCCTGACGCTGTGGGCCATGATCACCGGTGGCGTGGATACCGGCTGGACCTTCACCACTCCGCTCTCCACCCACTATGTGAACACCAACGTGGTCACCACGGGGCTGGCCATCTTCATCGCTGGCTTTGCCTCTATCTTCACCGGCCTCAACTTCATCGTCACGATTCATCGCATGCGCGCACCGGGCATGACCTGGTTCAAGTTGCCGCTCTTTGTCTGGTCCAACTACGCCGCTTCCATTCTGATGGTGCTGGGCACCCCGGTTCTTGCCATCGC
>JAKBAG010000180.1 GCA_021809235.1 Acidobacteriota bacterium | reverse complement strand
TTCAGGAGCGGCTTTTGCAGCGGTCATCGGTCCTCTGGTTGAGGTCCCGGTGATGATTGCGCTGGTGAATGTGGCTTTTTACTTCCAGCGGCGCTACTTCGCAGAGTCGCTTGTGCAGATCGGGGCGACGCCGGTGCGCGAAACAGCTTTGTAGCAGTTCACGCGAACGGACCGTGATGGGTGTGTTGCGCAGGACGCATCGAGCAATCAGGCGAGACGTTTTCGGAAGAGAGTGCCGGCCACGATCATCGAGATCAGCCCAATCGTGAGGAGTGGCCAGTATTGCGGCCAGAAGAGAGTGACTCCTCCGCCTTCCAGAAAGCTGCCGCGTAATACGATGAGAAAATATCGCAGTGGATCGAGCAGTGTAATGTACTGCACGGCCTGGGGCATGTTTGCAATGGGAGTGGAAAAACCGGAGAGTACGATTGCCGGCACCATGAAGAGAAAGACCCCAAGCAGCCCCTGCTGCTGCGTTACGGCCAGGGACGAAATCATCAATCCGATGCCCACCGCGGCGAAAAGAAAGCACAGCAGCCCTATATAGAGTGCAATCAGGCTGCCAGTGAAGGGGACATGGAACCAGAAGATCGCCATCAAGACAATCAGTGTCCCTTCCGCTGTGCCAACCAGAAACCCGGGCAACGCCTTGCCCAGCAGAATCTCCGCCGGCGGCATCGGGGTGACGAGGAGTTGATCGAAAGTTCCCATTTCGCGCTCACGCGCCACAGATAGGCCCGTGGTGAGGATACTGACCAGAAGCGTGAGAATGCCGCAGATGCCAGGCACAATGAACCAGCGGGAGTCGAGATTCGGATTGAACCACGCTCGATCTAAAAGTACAGTGGGCGGCGGCTTCATTCCGTGCTGCACCACTTGTGCCTGATTGAACTGAGTCACGATGGATTGCACGTAGCCCATGGCAATGGCGGCGGTGTTAGAGTCTCTCCCATCCAGAACAATCTGGACGTGTGCCGGTCGCCCACGCTCCAGATCCGCGCTGAAGTTCGGTCCGATATCCATGGCCATCAATGCCGACTTGTTATTGATGGATTGCTCTACCGTTTTCTGGTCATAGACGAATTGCACCAGATCGAAACTGGGCGCACCGGCAAAGCGTGCGACAAGTTCTCGCGAGAGTTGTCCCTGGTCCTGGTTGTAAACGACAAACGGGACGTGCTTCAGTTCGAAGGTGGCCGCATAGCCAAACACGATGAGCTGAATAATCGGCGGACCGATCAGAACGGCGCGACTGGCGGGATCGCGCAGCAAGGCCAGAAGCTCTTTCACGACAAGTGCAAACACGCGCAGAATTCTTGCTCGCATCAGTCCAACCTCTTGCGGAATCGCAGTACAGATAAGCCGAGAAAGACGATGCAGAGAACGCCCAGACCCAACAGATTGGGCAAGATGACGGACCATAGATCGCCTGCGAGGAATGTAGTCTGAAGCGCCGCCACAAAGTAGCGCGCGGCGACGATGTGCGTCAGGATCTGAATCGCCTGCGGCATGGAGCGGATATCGAACAGAAATCCGGAGAGTATGAAGGCCGGAAGAAAGGTAGTGACGATCGCGACCATGGCAGCCACAAACTGGCTGCGCGCCAGCACGGAGATCGCCAGTCCCATTCCGAGGGCGGTGAGCAGAAAGAGCGCGGCCGTCCCAACGAGCACTGTCAACGATCCGCGCAGCGGCACATGAAACAGGAAGACGGCCATCGCCGTCGCCAGCATCATGCCACACATTCCCATCACGAAATAAGGGACCAGCTTACCCAGCAAGACTTCAGTCTTTGCAACCGGAGTGACCATGATGCCTTCCATGGTGCCGCGCTCCCATTCACGGGCCACAACCAGCGCTGTCAGCAGAGCTCCGATGAGGGTCATGATGATGGCAATGAGTCCCGGGATCAGATAATCGCGGCTGGTGAGTGCGGGATTGAACCATATACGTACATCCGCGACGACGGGAACGGCGAGCGGCTGCCCCTGAAGCGTCGCCTGCTGTTGCAACCAGTTCTGCCAGGTTCCATTCACGTAGTTCTGAATGATGTGCGCCTGATTGGCATCGACGCCGTTGACGGTGAGGTGGATCGGCGCCTCCCCGGAACTCAGAGATCGCCGCGAGAAGTCACTGCGCAGCCAGAGAATTGCCTGAACCCGGCCCTGCATCATGGCGTGCTCCGCGGATGCCTGATCGGGATAGCGTGCCGGACGAAACCAAGGTGAATGGTCGAGTTCTCCGAGAAAGGACGCGGTCAGATAGGTTGGCTGCTCCACCACCTCGGCAACAGGAACGCTTCGCGCATCGAGTGAAACACCATATCCAAAGATCAGCAGCAGAACCAGAGGCAGGACGAAGGCAATGGCGATACTCGACGGATCGCGAACGATCTCATACACCTCCTTGCGCATAAGGCCTTTGACGCGCATCCGGTTCATGATGCCCTCCGGCTGACGCGCTCGTGCTCTTCAATCAGCGAGATGAAGGCATCCTCCATGGTTGGGTTGGGCTGATCCGCATGCCGAACCCTGCTCTTGATCTCTGTGGGTGTACCTTCCGCGAGCACCTCTCCCAGCGACATCAGAACCAGACGGTCGCAGTACTCCGCCTCCTCCATAAAGTGGGTAGTTACGAGGCAGGTAGTGCCGCCTTGGGCGAGCGCATTCACGCGGGCCCAGAACTCCCGCCGCGCCAGCGGGTCAACGCCCGAAGTCGGCTCATCGAGAAAGAGGATGCTCGGCTCGTGCATCAAAGCGCAGGCCAGAGCGAGGCGCTGCTTGTAACCAAGAGGCAGATCGGCGGCGTTCATGGCGATGTAGTCTTTGAGTTCGAGTTCTTCGAGCGCCCACCCGATTCGGTCTCGCTTGCGGCGGTTTTGAAGGCCGTAAACGGTGGCAAAGAAGGACAGATTCTGCAGAACGCTCAGAGCGCCGTAAAGGGAGAACTTTTGCGAGACATAACCGATGCGCGCCCGCGCCGAAGCTTCGCCGGTGCGCAGGTCGGCGCCTGCCACCCGCAAGGTTCCCGAAGAGGCCGGCAGCAATCCGCAGAGCATGCGGAAAGTTGTGGACTTCCCGGCGCCGTTCGCCCCGAGCAGTCCGTAGATCTCTCCTTTTTGTACAGAGAAGCTGACGTCTTTCACCGCAGCGAAATCACCAAAGTAGCGGTAGAGACTCTTCACTTCAACCACCGCGGCATCATTGGCGACTGCCTTAGTGGCAGGAGGCAGGGGAATGGAATGATGCGGATTGCGATTGACAAGCAGGCTGACAAACGCATCTTCAAGCCGAGCCGGGACAGGCTTGGACGGCCCCCGGACTGCAAGGTCCGCCGGCAACGGCGGCGGTTCAACTTTTTTCATGACGATGCGCAGTCCATCCCCCTGGATCACGGTGTCCACCACGTCCGGCAGCCGGGCAACCTGAGACTGAAGCGCGCGCGCCGCCATCGCGGCTTCTTGGAGAAGGAAGGAATGACCCTGCATGGGCGCGATGAGGTCCGAAGGACTTCCTTGAGCGAGAATCTCTCCCTCGTGCAGAAGAAGGACATGATCGCATCGCTCGGCTTCATCCATATAGGCCGTGCTCAAGAGGACGGTCACCTTTTCACGGATCACCTGCTGTTGAATGATGCTCCATAACTCCCTGCGCGAGATTGGATCTACACCGACACTGGCTTCATCGAGA
This sequence comes from Acidobacteriota bacterium, assembly GCA_021809235.1. Taxonomy (GTDB): domain Bacteria; phylum Acidobacteriota; class Terriglobia; order Terriglobales; family Acidobacteriaceae; genus Acidicapsa. The sequence continues at coordinate 2,488 of JAKBAG010000180.1, read as the reverse complement.
AGCAGCACCCTCGGCGGATGAATCAGGGTGCATGCCAGTCCGAGCTTCTGCTTCATTCCGCCGGAAAGCTTTCCGGCCCGGCGCGCGCGAAAGGGACCGAGTGCCGTCATGGTGAGCAGATCATCGAAGCGCGCTTTGCGCCTGTCTTCCGGGATGTTGTGCAGATCGGCGAAGAGCGTCAGGTTCTCTTCGACCGTGAGATTTTCATAGAGGCCAAAACGCTGCGGCATGTAGCCAATTTTGGCCTGGAGTTGCAGTGCGTCGTGCGGTAGCGCATGACCGAGCACGTGGAGATTCCCGGTATCCGGCTGAAGGATGCCGGCAAGCAAACGAAGAAGCGTTGTCTTGCCCGCTCCGTCCGGACCGATGAGCGCAGTCATGCTCCCTTCGGCGATCTCGAAGGATACATTCTTCAGCGCATCCTTGCGGCTTGTTCCCTTGCCGAAGGATTTGCTGAGATTGTTAACGACGATCACGCCCATCTCATTTTTCCTCGCAGGGATGGGTTTCGATTCCGCGAGCGGGATTGTCGCTGAGGGGAATGATGACGGTGGCCGGCATGCCCAGGCGCAGCCGATGATCGGGATTGCAGGCATACACGCGCACCCGATAGACAAGCTGTGAGCGCAATTCCGTGGTTTCTACATTCTTTGGCGTGAACTCCGACACCGGCGAGATGAACCCGACCCAGCCAGCGAAGCGCTGTCCGGGAAAGCTGTCCACCTCGATCCATGCGCGCATGCCAAGAGCAACCTTGCCCATTTGCGTTTCCGGCAGGTAGGCTCGCACCCAGAGAGGATTGTCGAGAGCCAAAGTAAAGACAGGTGTTTGCGGGCTCGCCATGTCTCCGGGCTCCAGAATCCTGTTCTGGATGACGCCCTCGGCAGGAGCATAAAGCTGGGTATCCGCCAATTGCTTTTGGGCCAGAGCGAGCGCCGCCTGGTCAGCCTTAAGAGTCGCCTCCGCTGCGGCGATGTCTTCCTTGCGCGGGCCGATCACGGACAGTTGCAGGGCTTGCTGTTTGGCGGCAAGAATCTGCTCGGAGGCCGCCAGGCCGGCCTTCTGCGCTAAGTAGGAACGCTCTGCATCGTCCCGAATCTGTAACGAAACGTATTGCTGCTTCGCCAGGGTTTGCTGGCGGTGAAAAAGCAATTCTGCATTTTTCACGTTGGCCTGTGCGGCGGCCACGTTGGCGTCGGCCGCAGCGACATCGGCACGCGCCTGGGCAATCTCTTCGGGGCGGCTTCCCGCATGCAGCCTCGCTACAACCTGCTGCTGCGCTGCCACAAGAGCCCGATCCTGCGCGACGGCGTCGGAAAAGCGCTGCTGTACCAACTGGCCAATCAGTTGCCCAGAGTGCACCACGCTGCCTTCGTCCACCAGCAGCTTGTCGATGCGCTCATTGTCGTTAAAGGCGACCTGCACCTGGCGAATGTCGACATTGCCGTAGATTGTGACGCTGTCGGCCGGCGCGTGTTTCTGGTGAAGCCTACGCCAGAAGAAGAAGCCTGCGGCAACAAGGATCACCAGTGCCAGGATGGAAATGCGCTTTCTAGCCGAAATCATAAGGACTCCCACGTTCCCGTTCAATTCGAGGTACTGCCATCGAGCAGAGAGTTGATATTCTCAATGTCCAGAGGCGTCAATACCCCCGCTGCCGCCTTGAGCTGGGTTCTGGCCACCAGTTGCGTGTAGAGAGCCAGATAGTAGTTGCGCTGCGCCGCTGCGTAGTTCGTCGTCGCCGTCAGCAGATCGATGATCGACCGGCTGCCAATCTCGTAGCCCTTGCGGGTGCCAGCGAGCGATACCTTCGCGGATGTGACGGATTGCTCGGCCGCTCGATACTGAGCAACGCTGTTTTCCAGATCGAGGAATGCAGTTTGGGTATCGACCGTGATCTGGTCCTGCGTATTCCGGACATTCTCCCGGCTTGCTCGTGCCAGTGCCTGGGCCTGATGAATACTCGCGCGGGTGTGACCGCCCTCGAAGATCGGAATGGAAAGGTTCAGCGACGCGCCCACCTGATCGATCGCAACGGGCGGTATCAATGTTCCCGCCGCATGTTGCCCGACTCCGCTAAGGGTGAGGGTTGGCCAGCGCGCCCGCTCCGCATATTGAACCTGTTGCTCGGAAACATGCAGTGTCGCCTTTGCCTGACGGAGAAGAGGCTGATTCTTGAGTGCAGCGGCAACCCAGGCCTCTGACGTATCTGGCTGGGGTCCGATTGGTTCGAGAGTTGTTATATCCCGCAAAGGTCCGATGGGATTGTGCGTGAGACGTGCCAACTGATTCCAGGCCACCGCAACGGCATTCTTTGCTGCGATCCAATCGGCATTCGCGGCATCTAGTTGCGCCTGCGCCTCCTGGACGGTGATGATGTCACCGCTTCCAACTTTCAGGCTGGTATTCGTCTGGTCATAAATGCTCCTGAGCAGATCGACTTGCTGCTGCGCGACCCGTTCGTTCGCTTCCGCCTGGAGCACACCGA
>JAKBAG010000179.1 GCA_021809235.1 Acidobacteriota bacterium | reverse complement strand
GCCTTCGAGTAGCACCAACCGATGTGGGCAAGGTGATCGGCAAGCAGGGGCGGACGGCGCGGTCGATGCGCACCATCCTGGCTGCGGTCAGCATGAAGCTGCATCATCGATATACGCTGGAGATTCTGGAAGAAGGCGACGAGTAGCCCGACGCATCGGGCTCGGCGCTGGCTTCCTGTAAGGCTTCCGCAGCTGCCCTGCCGCAGAGGGCAGGCAACCGGTTGAATGGCATGGCAGACCAAGAAGCATGGGCCTGGCTGGCGGAGATTCGTCGGCCACAGGGGCGCAAGGGCGAAGTGCTGGCCTCGATCCTGACGGACTTCCCGGAGAAATTTGCCGAGCGACGCCACCTGTGGCTCCTTGCCGCTCGCGGCAATGCCGAACCTCGCGCTGTGGAGCTGGTTCACCACTGGATGCATAAAGGCTCCGTGGTGCTGCACTTCGCCGGGGTCGATTCCATTACGGATGCCGAGGCGCTGCGCGGGCACATCGTGGCTATTCCACGCGCCGAACGCGCCGTGCTGGATCCGGATACCTACTACATCGGCGACCTGATCGGCTGTGCGGTCGTGGACGTGCATGACGGCGGCGCTCGCGAGGCCGGCGTGATTGTGGACGTGGACCGCTCGGCAGGGCCGGTGGCGCTGCTCGTGCTGGAGCACGCGCAACTGGGCGAGCTGCTGATCCCCTTTGCCAAAAGCTATCTGCGCCGGGTGGACCTGGAAGCGCGCCGCATCGAGATGGACCTGCCTGCCGGGTTGCTGGATCTGAATCTTTCCAGATCGGGCGCGGCAGGCTCGGAGGACCAGGATGACTGATGCGCCGCTTTGCATAGAGATCCTGACGATCTTTCCCGGCTACTTCGACGGACTGCTGCAGCATGGAGTGGTGGCGCGCGCCGTGGAACGCGGTCTCGTACAGGTGAAGGTGCATGACCTGCGCCGCTTTACCCACGATGCCCACCGGACGGTGGATGATCGCCCGTTTGGCGGCGGTGAGGGCATGGTGCTGAAGCCGGAGCCGCTGGCCGAAGCGTTCGATGCGCTGGGTGTGGCTCCGCTGAATTTGGCTTCGCCAGCCCGTCGCGAAGGCAGCCTGACCGTGGCTCTGATGGCCGCGCAGGGAAGACCCTTCACGCAGGCCATGGCGCGGGAGCTGGCTCAGCAGCAGCGGATTGTGCTGGTCTGCGGCCGCTACGAGGGCGTAGATGAGCGGATTCGGCAGATGTACTGCGACCGCGAGATTTCCATTGGAGACTACGTGTTGAGCGGCGGCGAACTGGCGGCTGCCGTGGTGGCCGATGCTACGCTGCGGCTGGTGCCGGGCGTACTGGGCAACGCGGCCTCCACGGCCTTTGAAAGCTTTGGTGCCGCGGATGCCGCGATTGATGGCGACGACGACGGCGTACCGCGCAGCCAGCATGGATCGGGAGGACTGCTGGACTATCCGCACTACACGCGTCCGGCTGAGTTTCGCGGGCTGCGCGTGCCGGAGACGCTGCTGGGCGGTGACCACCAGGCGGTCCGCCGCTGGCGGCGTGAACAGCAGCTGGCCACCACACTGCGCAACCGGCCGGAGCTGCTGGAAAAGACAGAGCTGAGTGCCGAGGATCGGCGCGTGCTGGCGCGGTTACAAGAGCAGTTGCGCGGGCAGCAGAGCGAGGGCTGAGCCCGGGTGGCGTAGCTGCCGAAACTCTGGTAGACTGGAGGTTCTGAGCGTTAGCAGAAGAACCTACGCAAATTCCGCCTGAGAGAGCGATGGTGACGTGGGCATCCAGGGTGCAAGCCGGATGCCAGGCGCAGCGCGCGAAAAGGGCGAATGAGGAAACCAACGATGTCGATTCATCCGGTGATGCAGCGGCTGGCCGAAAAACTGAAGCGTACGGACCTGCCGGATTTCAAGGCGGGCGACCAGGTACGCGTGCAGGTCAAGATCAAGGAAGGCGACAAGGAACGGCTGCAGGCCTTTGAGGGCCTGGTGATTGCGGTGAAGAACGGACCGCAGGGCAGCTTTACCGTGCGCAAGATGAGCTTTGGACAGGGCGTGGAGAGGATCTTCCCCTTCAACTCCAAGGTTGTGGACAAGGTGGAGAAGGTGCGCAGCTACCGGGTGCGCCGCGCCAAGCTGTTCTACATGCGCGGACTGCGCGGCAAGGCAGCGCGTATGCGCGAAGTGGGTCGCGAACAGGCCTGATATAAGCCTGAATCGTGCAGGATCGTCCTCGGACTTCAGCCCTGCCTCACACAAATGTGCGTCAGGAAAAAGGATGGAAAGAGCCTCGGCTGTGCGGAAGCTGCGCAGCCGAGGCTCTTTCTATTTGTGACTGGCAGTGGTTTTCTGTTTTCGGCAGCAGAGGCTCGTTCCATCGGTGCCCTGCGGTGCCATTTTGTATTCTGCCTGGTAGGGGCAATGCGCGTTGACGCATGCCTGCATAGGCCGCTGGAGGCGAAGCGAATGGGGAGCAAGTCATCGGCAGGCGCCGCGCGGGTGGCAGGCTGGGATCTGGAACGCGAGGCCTGGGCTGCCGGAGCGCAGCAGGTGGCTGGTGTCGATGAGGTTGGTCGTGGTCCGCTGTTTGGTCCTGTGGTGGCCGCAGCGGTGATGCTGCCCCGCGACTGTGCCGGAGACGTTGGGGTGCTGGTGGGGTTGCGCGACTCCAAGCAGCTGCGTGAGGCAGAGCGGGAGCGGCTGGCAGCAGAGGTCTGTGCCCGGGCGCTGGCCTGGGCCGTGGCAGAGGTGGATGCGGCAACGATCGACCGGATCAACATTCGCGAGGCCACGCGGCTGGCCATGTGGCGCGCGGTGGAAGGATTGGCCGCGCAGAACAGGCGGGCTGCGGATTTTGTTCTGGTGGACGGCAACTGCACCGTGCCGGAGCTGCGCTGCGGCCAGCGCACGGTGGTGGGCGGAGACGCGCTCTGTGCCTCCATTGCGGCGGCCAGCGTGGTGGCCAAGGTCTATCGCGATGCAAAGATGCGCGCGCTGGATGCGGAGTTTCCCGGCTATGGACTGGCCCGGCACAAGGGCTACGGAACGCCGGAGCATCTGGAAGCGCTGGAGAGGCTGGGGGCGACGCAGGAGCATCGGCGTAGTTTTGCGCCCGTCCGACGGGTACTGGCTCGCCGGGAGAAGTGATGCTGGCCTACCGGGCAAACGAAACAGAGCACCCAATCCCGGAATCGGATGCTCCGATGTCTGGGTTCAGGCGCGCTGTTGCGCCGCGCGACGACGGCGCCAGGCAAGCACCGGACGGGCCAGGAACAGCAGAGCCATCACGAGTGTAATGTCCAGCGGTGCCAGAACGCCGGTCTTCACCTGCCACCAGTAGTGCAGCAGTCCCAGGCAGACGCTGAGGTAGACAAGCTTGTGGAGCTGGTTCCAGCGTCGCCCACCCAGACGGCGAATCCAGCCAGTCGTGGAGGTGATGGCCAGCGGTACAAGCAGCAGCCAGGACAGGATGCCGACGGTGATAAAGCGCCGCTTCAGGATGTCATGGACCATGGTGCCGGGGTCGAAGTAGGAGTAGAGCCCGACGTAGGCCATCAGGTGCAGGGAAGCATAAAAGAATGCAAACAGGCCAAGCAGGCGGCGGAAGCGAATCAGCCACGACAGGCGTGGAAACAGCTGCCGCGCAGGCGTGATGGCCAGCGAGATCACGAGCAGGCGCAGTGCGGCCAGGCCGCTCATGAAGGTGATGGTCCGCGTCGGGTCCGCGCCGAGCTGGTTGGTGACGGCGCCATAGGCGAGCCGGGCGGCGGGGATCAGGCACGCCGCCCAGACCAGGGTCTTCAGCAGAATCAGAGTGGACTTTTTCATGCGCAGGTGGCCGATCAGAAGTTGCGGCGCAGATCCATGCCGTTGTACATCGAGGCGACAAAATCGCCGTAGCCGTTGAACATGAGCGTATTGCGGCGCTGGGCATAGAAGGGCAGGCCGATGCGCCGCTCGGTCTTCTGGCTCCAGCGCGGATGGTCTACGTTGGGGTTGACGTTGGCATAGAAGCCATACTCGTTGGGAGCCATGTCATTCCAGGTAGTGGGCGGCTGGTTGGCCAGAAACTTTATAGCGACGATGGATTTGGCGGACTTGAAGCCGTACTTCCAGGGCAGGACGATGCGCACCGGAGCGCCGTTCTGGTTCGGCAGCACGTCGCCATAGAGGCCAACGGTAAGCAGCGTGAGCGGGTTCATCGCCTCATCCATGCGCAGGCCTTCGGAGTAGGGCCAGTCGATGTAGCTCTCCGACCACCACTTGTCCACCTTCTTGTCGAAGTAGCTGTAGAACTGGACGTATTTGGCGGTGCTGAGCGGCTGGCATGCGCGAATCAGCTCAGAGAGCGAGTAGCCGACCCAGGGAATGACCATACTCCAGGCTTCAACGCAGCGATGACGATAGGTCCTGTCCTCCAGCGCGTGGAGCTTGAGGATGGAGTCGATGTCGATCGTCTTTTCCTTCTGCACCAGACCGGTGACGTGGACTGACCAGGGACGGGTGGGCAGTCCGGCGGCATTGTGCGCCGGCGCGCTCTTGTCCACACCGAACTCGTAAAAGTTGTTGAAGGTAGTTACGTCCTGATAGCTGGTGAGCTGCTCACCGTGGGTGGTCAGTGGGCTTGGCACAGTCTGCAGTTTGCCAGCGGCGTGGACGGTCTGTTCCGGGGCAAAGAGCGAGCCGACGGAGTGCGCGCCCAGAGCCGCGACACCGGCCGTGGCTGCGGCTCCGGTCAGAAAGCGACGGCGGGAGCGCTGCTCCTGCAGAAAGGCCTCGTAGTCCTTGCGCGGTGTGATTTCGCTGGAGGGAATGTCGGAGCCGTCGAGTGCATTGGGCTTGCGCAGCAGCATGGAAAACCTCGGTGCAAATAGGAATGACAGGGCGGCGATGGGGAAGCCATCTCGTCTGTTGTTAAGAGTACGTTTGCCAGCGGAAGGGTACAAGGCAAAGCGAAAAGATTTTCCGGAATTGAGATTGAAGAGGTGAAAACGGGCCGGGGAAATCGGCCAAACCCGGTGGCCGGGCAAATCCACCGGATCAGTCGGCGATGGCGGATTTGCCGGCCAGCAGCCGGTAGAGCGTCGAGCGGCTGATGCCGAGCTGGCGTGCGGCGCGGAGTTTGTTGCCGCGGTAGAGGTCGAGTGTACGCAGGATGTGGCGCTGGATCACGGCATCGAGCGAGAGATCGGCCGGGTGGTCTTCCAGAATTCGTGGGGTCGGGACGGCCTTTGGCTGCGGTGCCACAGGCGAGGGCAGGTCCAGGTGGTTCGGGGTGATCTGGCCGTCGTTACAGGCCAGCATGGCCGACTCCATCTGGCTGGCAAGCTCACGAACGTTGCCCGGCCAGGAGTGCTGGAGCAAACGCGGAAGAACGCCGGGAGCCAGCGCGACCGGCGCGCGATGATACCGGCGCGCAATGCGGGCGATGAGCGCATGGGTCAGCGCGGCAATGTCCTCCCGGTGGTCCCGAAGAGGTGGCAGCAGAAAGCGTACGGCGCACAGGCGGAAGGCAAGATCGGGCAGGTACAGGCCCTGTGCGGCTAGCTGGCGCAGGGAGCTGTGTGTGGCCACCAGAAGTTGAAAGTTAGGCACCGGACGGTCTTCCAGCGTCTTCAGCCACTGCAGCAGCAGGCTCTGGCCGGTGGCGGAAAGCTGGTCGGCGCGCTCCAGATACAGGGTTCCGCGCAGAGCGGACGGCTCCGGGTCAGAAGCGAGCCATTGCCCGGCATCGGCGCGATGAAAGGCATGGGCTACCACGGCGGAACGATGGTGCAGGGTGCGGGCAAGCAGATGCTTGCCGGTACCTGGCTCGCCCTCCAGCCCGGCCAGCGGCGTCAGCGGTCCCACGGCCTGCAGCTGTTGCAGCAGGCGGCGCATGGTGCTGCCAATGGCGATGAACTCCGGCGGAGCCGCCGCGTCAGACGTGCCGGAAGCCGCAGCGTGCGCATTCAGTTCCTGCGCATCCATTGCGCGCGGATTCCTGTTGCGGGTTCCCATGCGCTGGTCGGCATGGAACGAGGGGGCGGATGCTGCCGGAATGAGAGCGGATTTAAGCATGTGTCGTCCGAGCAAAATGCCTCTCCGCAAGGGGTGCGGCGCATGAGTCTGGTACAGACCGGCGCAGCAGGAACCAGCAGAGTGAACCTGAAACGTGTATCGGCGCAGGACGAAAAAAGATGAGGCATACGGGAAAAACGAACGCCGCGTACTGGCGTACG
>JAKBAG010000178.1 GCA_021809235.1 Acidobacteriota bacterium | reverse complement strand
GATGGTCTTTCCGCTTGGCCCGGAAGGGGATTTAAGCTGGGGAAGCTGCGAGGTGCGTGAGAGCGAAAGTTCCAATCCCACGCATGTCTACCACTGCGAGTTGAAGCCAGGATTCAGCTTCTAACTGACTTGTGGCAAGCCGGATAGAAACGCAGTTGGCATTACCGCTGCGTCGAAGACAGGTCAGCGGCAGCAGGACTGGAGCGACGGCCCAGGAAGACTCCAAACCAGCGCTGCGGATCCATCCAGACAGAGACAAACGGAAAGCCAGCCTGCTGCAACAACTCCTGGACCTGCTGGACGGTTAGCTTGTAGCTGCTTTCCGTGTGGATAGACTCACCGGCCTGAAAGACAAATGTCTGCTCCAGTTCAGCAACATGCACCTGCTGGAAGATGCGACTGACCAGGTGCATCTCCATGCGGCCCGAAGCCTCATTCCAGTCGGCACGATGTGCAAATTGATCTGGGCGAAAATCAGCACCCAGCTCACGATTCAGTCGTAGCAGCAGATTCCGATTGAATGCCGCCGTCACGCCCTCCGGATCGTCATAGGCCACGATCAGATCCTGCTTCTGCTTACTGCCTTCGGATGGATGGAGATCGACTCCGAGCAACAGGATGTCTCCTGTACGGAAGTGGGCCGACGCACGCCGGAGAACGGCAACTGCTTCTGCCTGCTCATAGTTGCCAAGGCTGGACCCCATCCAAAGCAGGGCCTTGCACCCACCGGCATCGGATGCCAACGGGCGCGGCTGGGACTGCGTATAGTCGGTAACCTCAGGACATACCTTCACCTCAGGCAGTTCCTGCGCTAGATATTCAACCGCATTCAGCATGGCATCCAGCGAAATATCCAGGGGGTGGTACTCGACAATTCGTTGCCGCTCCAGCGCTGCCCGTAGCAGATGGGCAGTTTTGCGTGCTGATCCTGCACCCAGCTCGAAGACCTGCCATTGCGTTCCCGGAACGCAAACATCAACGATTGCGCCAGAGTGCTGAAGCAGAATCTGTCGCTCCTTGCGCGTGAGGTAGTAGGCGTCAAGCTGCGTAATGCGCTCGAAGAGTTCCGTGCCCGCAGTATCGTAGAAAAGCCAAGGAGGCAATGCTTTGGCTTTGCGACTGAGTCCGGAACGCACCAGTTCCCCGATTTCGCTCTGGCGAACGGCTGACTTCATCGTGGAATACTTTCGGCCAGGCGAATTCCGGAGAATTGCCAGCGGGTTTCCGGAACGAAGAAATTCCGATACGAGGCTCGTATGTGGGTGGCTGGTGTGGCGAGGGAACCGCCACGCAGAACCATCTTTCCGCTCATGAACTTGCCGTTGTACTCACCGAGCGTTCCGGCCAATGGCTGGAAGCCGGGATAGGGCAGATAGGCACTCGCCGTCCACTCCCAGCAATCCCCGAAGATTTGCGCCATGGCTAGCTTGTCCGCTGCCTCAGGGATAAAGCTGCGGCGATCCAGCATATTCCCCTCCACTGGCAGTGAACGAGCTACATGCTCCCACTCTGCCTCGGTCGGCAAGCGCTTCCCCATCCATCGAGCAAATGCATCTGCCTCGTAGTAACTGACATGGCAGACGGGACGGCTGCCCAGTGTGTCCAACAGCCACTCACCACGCAGCGTCATCACCTTCCAGATTCCATCCTCCATGCGCCAGTAGAGCGGTGCCGTCCAGCCCTGCTGCTGCAGATGGTGCCAGCCATCGGACAGCCATAACTCAGGACGCTGATAGCCTCCGTCTTCCAGGAATGCCGCGTACTCCCGATGCGTGATCAGGCGGTTGGCCAGATGGAAGGGCTCCAGCCAGACGCGGTGCCTTGGTCGCTCCAGATCGAAGCTAAATCCCTCACCAGCGCCCGTCTCCACCAGACCTCCGGCATAGGCATGGAACTCCAAAGCAGAGTTGGCAGTGGAATCAAGCTGTTCCGTGCGGAGATAAGAGGGATGGAGCGGATTGCTTGCGAAGGCATGCAGAATGTCTGTGAGGATCAGCTCCTGATGCTGCTGCTCATGATGCATGCCGAGCAACAGACGATCGGCAGCCTCCGGCTGCTGCAGAATCCTGTCTGCATGCTCAACGATAGCCTGCTCCACGTGGCTGCGATAGGCTGCGATCTCCTCGCCTGACGGATGCGAAAACGAGGCCCGCAACTGCTTGTCGGGAAAGGCGGAAAAGCTCTGGTAGTAGCTGTTGAACAGCCATCGAAAGTCTGGATCGTAAACCCTGTATCCCTCCACGAAAGGCGATAGGACGAAGGACTCAAAGAACCAGCTGGTATGCGCAAGGTGCCATTTGGTCGGGGATGCCTCCGGCAGCGATTGCACCATCCTGTCTTCTGCAGACAGTGGCGCCACCAGCGAGCGCGTACAGGAGCGCACGGTCAGAAAGCTGGAGAGCATCTCTTCTGTGTTCTGCCAGTAGCGGTTCGTTGCCGAGTCGTGCGTTTGATGGGTCATCGGATTGAGGGCTGCCATGAGTCTACAGGATGCCCAGCCTGCATCCCGAGCACCAGTTTTTTCGTCTATGCTGACAGCAGCAGGCAGGCAACCCAGACATACGCATCCGGAAGGAGCAACCATGAACCCTCTCAAGCAGGCAGCAACCAATGTGCGCAGCCGACTCAGCTTCCGTTTCTTTGGCCATGCTTCCTTTCTCCAAACTCTTGGGATCGCACTCTTTCTCCTGCCTGGGGCGGCAAGGGCGCAACAGGCTTCACCGGCAATCCCGCCGGGGCCCAGCAGTGCCTATTCTGCGGCAGACTGGCTGGCCGGCGCGCGTGGATTGATGGGAACTGTGGTGGATGTATCAGCATCTTCCCTGCGGCTGCGCTTGCAGAGTGGCAGTGTGTATACGATTCACTTTGGTCCGAACACACATATTCTCCAATCGAAAACTTCGCCGGGCGAGCCCGCGTCCCCGTACGCTGGTTCGCCACAAGCCAAGCCTTACGCACGTCCTCCCATGGAACCGATTGCTGCGAGTGCCATTCATCCGGGCGATACGGTCGGGGCCGTTGGAGATGTGGAGGATGCGGCAAAATCGGTAGGCGCCGTGCTGATTGTCCGACTGCATCCAGAGCAGGCTCGGGAACTGAGATCCATGGAAGCGCGCTACGGCAAGACCTGGCTTGCCGGGGAGATTACCGCCATACACGGCAACGCCATCACGCTTGCCGGCATTCTGGACAGCCATCCTCAAATCCTGATCGTTGATACGCAAACCATCATCCAAAGTCGACGCGAACGCATTACGCTGGACGATTTGAAGACGGGGGAGATCATCCGTGCAGCCGGCAGACCATCTGCCGATGGGTTCCTTGCACGCAGGATTCGCGTTCTGCCAATGCCACATCGTTCCGGGTCTGGTGTTCCGAAAGGAAGGCCCACCGACCAGCACAATCCGTCGGCAACAGCTACGCTATAAACCGCGAAGACAGCTACCTAGCCTTCCAGTTCAAGCGGCAGGTTTTCCCGTGCCCATTGCAACGACTCCAGGTACAGTCCCGCCATCTGTTCCGGAGAAAATCCAAGCTTTTCAGCCAGGGCGTCGCAGCGTGCCCATTCGCCGTGTTCGTAACACTCGATCCAGCACAAGGATCCCCGCTCCGGATTCTTAGCTCCCATCAAGGCCAGTCGAATCGGTTGTCGAAGCGGCAGGTGGTTGACCACAATATCTGCGGAAGTATGGAGCAAAGCCGGAACGAGGCTCAGCATGCCCAGCATGTATTGTTCGGCTGCATCCAGGCCTCGATGTATGGCTGCAATCTCGCAGAATCTTGCTCGATGGAAGGCCATCTGCAGCAGCTCGGAGGGCTGATCGCCTAGCATCGCACTGGCCACAGCCAAAGTTGCCATGCGCCGAAAGACCGCGTCCCCCACCAGTTGCAGCGCCATGCGGATGGAGTGGATCTCGTTGCGCACGCCGTAGAGCGGGGAGTTAACGAGGCGGAACAGTCGCAGCATGAGCGAGGGGTCGCGCTTGACCAGATCACTGAGCTTGTTCTGATCGAGTGGGTCCTCCAGCAGCGAGCGTAGCAATTCCAGATGCAGTATCCGATTTGTAGGGATCGACCGATTCTCGACGATTGCAGGTCGGGAAAAAAAATATCCCTGAAACAGGCCGAATCCCTCACGCCGAAGTTGCTGAAAATCCTCCTCTGTCTCCACGCGCTCGGCAATCCACGTTGCCGTACAGTGATGCGCGCGGAGTGTTCCCACCAGTTCCATCCGACCGATGACATCCACCTGTTCAATGTCGATCTTGATGTAATCCACAAGAGGGAAAAACGGCTCCCACGAACTGCTCCAGGTGAAGTCATCCAGCGCGAATCGATATCCGCTGCGATGCAGCTTTTGACAGGCGGCGAGAAGCTGCGCGTCGGGCTCAAGCGTCTCCAGCAACTCCAATACCGTGCGATCCGGCGGCAACACGCGCACCTGTTCCTCCAGAATCACCTCTCGCGTGCAGTTCACAAATGCCGTGTGCCCATTGGCAAGTACGTCCAGCCCAAAGACAACCGTCTGGTCCAGAATATTCTGCGTGGCACGGACACCATCCCCACGAAAACTGGCTTCACGCCCGGCGCGAAACAGTAACTCATACCCGATGACCTTGCCCTGTGCATCCAGAATGGGCTGGCGCGCAAGGTATCGGTTCACAGGCGAATTCGCAGCTGCCTGCGTAACAGGATTTCTTCCGGGTGCAGTCCACTCTCCTGCGGCCTCTTGCGCACCGACCGGATGAGCTTCCATCTTCATGCCAGACTCCTCACAACGGTCATCGGCAATTCGGAGGGAAACGTGAAGCGTTGGCTGGACTCTTCGTTATTTTCCTGTTGACTGCATACAAAGAAAATGCGCTGATTGTTATATCAACCGCCCATGTACATGCCGCCGTTCACGTCCAGGACGTGTCCGGTGATATAGCTGGCGCCTTCGCTGGCTAGAAAGGCTACAGCGTGAGCGATCTCGGTATCCGTACCTGGGCGTCCAAGCGGGATGGAGCTCATCATTCCGGTGCGCTGGACCTCGTTGAGAACGGCGGTCATCGGCGTTTCAATGTATCCGGGAGCAACGGCGTTGACGGTGATCCCGCGGCTGGCAACTTCCCGGGCCAGCGAGCGCGTCATGCCAATCACCCCAGCTTTGCTGGCGGCGTAGTTAACCTGACCGGCCTGGCCGGTGCGTCCCACAACGCTGGTGATGTTGATGATGCGTCCCCATCGATTTTTCAGCATCGCGCTCAGCAGCGACTGGGTGAGCAGAAAGGCTCCGGTTAGATTTGTCGCCAGGACATCGTCCCAGTCAGCGCGCTTCATGCGCATGGAAAGACCATCGCGTGTGATTCCGGCATTGTTCACGAGGATAGCAACCGTGCCCAGCCTATCAAGGACAGCTTTCGCTGTGCTTCGGATAGAATCCTCGTTTGCGATATCGAGGGGGAAACTTTCCGCATGGCCACCGGAAGCAGCGATTTCCGCCTGAACTTCAGCGAGCTTTGCCTCATTGCGGGCTGCCAGAGCTACAGTGGCACCCTCGGCTGCCAATGCCAGAGCGCAGGCTCGTCCAATGCCCTGCGATGCTCCGGTTACCAATGCCACACGCCCCGTCAATCCACTCATTCCTTTACTCCTTCTTCCATTTCTCCTGTGGCGCTGCTGGTGCGTCAAGGCCGCAGGACAAGCTGCGGTTGCCGACACTCCAGTACAGACACTCTGCTGATTATAAGATTCCCATTCCGGATGGAGCGGTTTATGCGCAAGGACTTACCGGTCGGCCAACGGCAGCCGGTGCGGATTCTTCGGCAATCCCAGATCGCTGGACTTGAGCCTGCCTGAAAGCGAAGGTCTCGCCGTTCGACGGCCAGTCGGGGATAGTCCATGGCCAGATGCAGCGTGTGGTGACCAGCCGGAGTGCGAGCCCGCTCACTGTCAACAGAATCGATGGAACGCGAGAGCACTTACTGCATACGCATCCCTGCAGCGGCCTGCACCAACTGCCGAACAGAGTCGACGATCGGCAGGACGAGCAAGGCTTGCGGTGCCTCATCGGCCTTCAACTCATACATCCATTCCTCTGTCATCTCCGGGGTAGAATGCTGGCCGCTCTGCAGTTCGAGCATGGCATCCAGTCCAATCTCTGCCACACGGCTCAGTCTTTGGGACACCGGGGCAAGCTCCTGCATCTGCGGACTGCGGGAGAGCAGCGGGGCAAGCT
>JAKBAG010000177.1 GCA_021809235.1 Acidobacteriota bacterium | reverse complement strand
ATGCTGGCGATTGGCACTCTCGGCGAACTCCAGGTCCGCCACTACTTCACCGGCTCGCAGCGCACCCCCTATACCATCGACCGCATCGTCCGCCTGCGCGCCCCCGAAGAACCCAGCCTGCTCTCCGGCAACTGACGTCACCGCCCAGCGCACCACAGGCACAACACCCTCACACGGCAGCCCTCCCGCAACGGCTCTGACACCCCAGTCTGAGCCGTTTCTCGTTGCGTAGCGATTCCACCCCAGCCAACCCCCTCCCCAGCAACAAGACAGCACATCCCCACACACGCGCGACCAGCGGGAGCGCCACAAAGCTCGCGACCTCCGCGTATGGCGCGGCGACAGCCGCGCTGCTGCTGCATGCAATGCCCTGTTAGACTGGGTTCTTGCTGCGGCCTGATTCCAATCTCTTGCCTCGCGTCGATCTCGTCGGCCTCGGCCTCAACGCCACCGACACCGTGCTCGCCCTCCCGCACTTCCCCATCCCTGGCAGCAAGCTTGAGTTCTCCGATCTCTTCACTCTGCCTGGCGGACAGGTTGCCTCCGCTCTGGCTGCCTGCGCCACCTGGGGGCTTTCCACCCGCTACATTGGCAAGCTTGGCGACGACCCGGCCGCCGCACTGCATCGGTCCGAGTTTGCTCGACTCGGCATCGAAGCCCACTGCCCCAGCGTCCCCAACTGTCCCAGCCGCCAAAGCTTCCTGCTGCTCGACCAGAACGCCGAGCGAACTGTCCTCTGGCATCGCGATCCCCGCCAGAACCTCCACCCCGACGAGCTGCGCCGCGAGTGGATCACTCACGCTCGTCTGCTCCATCTGGACGGTTATGACACTGCCGCCGCTACCGTCGCCGCGCAATGGGCACGCCAGGCCCGAGTCCCCGTCGTCGCCGACCTCGACGAGCTCTATCCCGGCCTCGACGCTTTGCTGGATGCCACGGACTACGCCATCGTCAGCCGCGACCTGCCCCAGCGATACACCGGTGCCGCCACCCTCCCCGACGCCCTTCGCGCCATGCATCGCCGCCACGGTCACCGTCTGGCCGCAGCCACCCTCGGCCAGGACGGCGTCCTTGCCTGGGACGGAACCCAACTGCTCCACATCCCCGCATTTTGCGTCCCCGTCGTCGACACCACCGGCGCCGGAGACATCTTCCACGCAGGCTTCCTCTACGCCCTGCTGCAGGACTGGCCCCTCGCGCGCCAGCTCCGCTTTGCCGCCGCCGCTGCCGCACTCAACTGCACCGCCGTCGGCGCGCGTGGCGGCATCGCGCCGCTCCACCAAATCGAAGCCCTGCTGCAATCCGGCCCCACCTGGAAACCGGAGCCTGCTGGACAATCCGATCCCGCCGGGGCAATCCCCGAATCCCAGCCGGCTAAGCAACCCGATACGCAACCCAAGGCTAACCGATGAAGCTTGTCTCCCTGCTCTGGCTCCTGATCTTCTGCCTCTGGACCCTGGCGGAGCTGCTGTTGCTGCTGCGCACCCGACAGCCTGGCCGCGACCGTGGAACCCTCCGCCTGCTCTGGACCACCGTCGCGCTGTCCATCACCATCGGCCAGTTCCTGCGCGGCTTTCTCGGACCATCCCGCCTTCTTGCTGCGCCTGCCGTCCACCTGCGCATCCAGTGGATTGCCCTTCTGCTCCTGCTGGCCGGAACCCTGCTCCGTCTGCTCGCCATTCGCACCCTGGGCCGTGCCTTCAGCGTCCACGTCGCCGTCCGCACCGGCCAGCAGGTCGTCCAGCACGGGCTGTACGCCCACCTCCGCCACCCCTCTTACACCGCACTGCTGCTCATCCTCTTCGCCACCGGACTCCAGACCGCCAACTTCGCCGCACTCGCCCTCACCTTTCTGCCACCACTGGCCGCGCTGCTGCGCCGCATCCACGTGGAGGAACAGGTACTGGCCAACGCCTTCGGTCCGGCCTACACCGACTACTGTCGCCGCGTCCCCCAACGCCTGATTCCCGGCCTCTGGTAACCCCTGCCAGCGCAGGCACACACGCAAAAGGCCCGCCGGGCATCGCCCGACAGGCCTTTTCTTCTCCCAAACCCAATTCCTAGCCCTTCTTCATCATTTCTGAAAGGGATCTGAGATTTTGCTCCATCTGCCGAAAACTCAAGTCAGCGACTATCCGGATCGTCGCCAAACCCAGCGACCTCTGTCTGCGGCTGGCAAAGCCCCGCTATCAGAGATCACCACAGGCATCCCCGGCCCATGCAGAATGCGCGTCCGCAGACGCGCTGCTGCAAGCCATGCGATGCTCAGGCTACGGCTTTGGCGCGCGGAGCTGCCTTCACCACCCGGCCGCTCTTGATGCAGTTGGAGCAGACGCGGATGCGCTTGGTCGCGCCTTCCACGTTGGCCTTTACCGACTGCAGGTTCACGTTCCAGCGCCGACGCGTCACGTTGTGCGCGTGCGAAATGTTGTTGCCAAACTGCGGCTTCTTGCCGCACACATTGCATACCTGTGCCATCGTCAAACTCCCTGAAAATCCCGCTTCGGTTGGAACGCTTCGGGTGGCGGCCCGCTTGCGACGTCGGAACGCTTCCGCGCTCTGAGGGTTCTCGCGCCGCAGCATCTTCGCTGCCTGCGGAAGCCCCACAACGCCGGTGACCGCTCTACAAGTATACCCAAAAACCGACCCGGAGCAAAATCCCCACACTTACACCCGCTCCGGCTCTTCCAGTGAGGATGCTTCGCCGCCGCCGCTCGTCCGTCCACCCGGCTCCAGATTCGGCAGCAACCCCGTCAGCAGCCCCAGCGCCGGCAGCCATGCGCACACCTTGTACACGAACACAATCCCCGTCGCATCCGCCATCCGCCCCAGCACCGCCGCTCCAATGCCGCCCATCCCGAAGGCCAGCCCGAAGAATACCCCGGAAATCATCCCGATCCGCGTCGGCACCAGCTCCTGCGCATACACCAGAATCGCCGCAAATGCCGACGCCAGCACCACCCCGATCACCACGCTCAGCACTCCCGTCCAGAACAGGTTCACAAACGGCATCGCCAGCGTAAACGGCAGCACCCCCAGAATCGACACCCAGATCACATACTTCCGCCCGATTCTGTCGCCCACCGGGCCGCCAATCACCGTCCCCGCCGCAATCGCCCCAAACAGCACAAACAGATGCAGCTGCGCGCTCTCCACCGACACATGAAACCGCTGGATCAGATAGAACGTGTAGTAGTTCGTCAGGCTCGCAATATAGAAGTACTTCGAGAAGACCAATACCATCAGCACCGTCAACGCGCCGGCCACCCTGCCCCGCGGCAGCCCATGCTGCGCCCGCTCCCCCACCGCCTCGCTCGCCCTCCGGCTCAACTCGCGCTTGTACCACCGGCTTACCCACACCAGCAGCGGAATCCCCACCACCGGCGCCAGCGTAAACCACAACACACCCTCCTGCCCACGCGGCAACACCAGCAACGCCGCCAGCAGCGGACCAAATGCCGAACCCGTATTCCCGCCCACCTGGAAAAAGGACTGCGCAAACCCATCCTTGCCGCCAGAGGCCATCCGCGCCACCCGCGAGGACTCCGGATGAAAGACCGCCGAACCTACCCCAAACAACGCAGCCGCCAGCAGCAGCAGCCCAAACGTCGGCGCCCACGCCAGCATGCCCAACCCCACCAGCGTGCAGCTCATGCCCACCGGCAGCGAAAACGGCACCGGCCGCCGATCCGTCAGGTGCCCAATCCCCGGCTGCAGCAGCGAAGCCGTCGTCTGAAACGTCAGCGCAATCAGCCCGATCTGGCTGAAGTTCAAATGAAAACTGGTCTTCAGGATCGGAAACATCGACGGCAGCAGCGACTGCACCATGTCGTTGATCAGATGGCAGAAACTCACGGCCGCCAGCACCCGCAACAGCCCGCCCGGCGCACGCCCAGGCACTGGCCGCACCAGACCAGCCCCCAACTCAGCCTCCAACCCGACTCGCCGCGTGGCCATCCTGCCGATTGTCTCATGGTCTGACCACTCTATTCCACCCACGCACTCCCTCCTTCGCATCTGCAGACCATCCAGCCGGATTTCCATCCGCCGCTCCTGCTTCTTCGCGTTCCCTGTCCCCGCTCCCAGCCCATCCTGATTGACGCAGCCTGTCAGAAGCGATACACTACATTGGTTTGGCGATTCTGTCCGTCGCCCCGTCATCCATTTCCATCTGCCGCTGCCGTCTGCTCCGATTTACCGGACGACTGGCCCGGCTTGGCCGATGTTCCGGGGCAAACTGAAGCAAGCCATTCTGTCAGTGTTCAAGCATTGCGCCCCGATGGCTCGGCGGCGCTGGAGGAAGTATGTACGCAGTCATTCGCACCGGTGGCAAGCAGTACCGGGTCGCCCCTGGCGATGTGGTCAAGATCGAAAAGCTCGACGTCGCCGAGGATGCTCCCCAGACCGTCGAATTCACCGACGTTGTCGCCGTCTCCGGCGAACCGGGAACCCTCACCCGTCCGTCCAAGGCCAAGGTCACCGCAGAGGTCCTCAATCAGGGCCGCCACGCCAAGGTGCTCGTCTTCCACCTGAAGCGCAAGAAGCAGTACAAAAAGCTGCAGGGCCATCGTCAGGCCTTCACCGAAATTCGCATCCAGTCCATCGAAGCCGATGGCGCCAAGGCAGCCCTCTAGTCCGCTGCACGACCTGAAACAGAAAGGATTTCTCCCATGGCACATAAAAAAGGTGGCGGCAGCTCAACCAACGGACGCGACTCGAATGCCCAGCGCCTCGGCGTCAAGGCCTTCGCCGGACAGACCGTGACCGGTGGCTCCATCCTTGTCCGCCAGCGCGGCACCCGCATCAAGCCCGGCATCAACGTCGGCATCGGCAAGGATGACACCCTCTTTGCCAAGGTCAGCGGCACTGTACAGTTCCGCGACCGCGGCAACCTCGGCCGCTTTGCCTCCATCGTTCCCATCGCCGAGTAATTTCACCCCCGTTCCACACCCCAAAGGCCGAAGCGCATGCGCTTCGGCCTTTTTGCTGCCCGCTTCCGTGAACGCAGGCTCTCAGCCAACCATCCCTGCCGCCATCCCACCCTCCACACGCAAGAGAGCACCGCATCCGCTCGGCTCTCCATCGAATGGAGGGCGATGGCAGCATGTCCGCTGCATACAATCCCATCTTCTAACTCCAATAAAATCAACTGCTCAATGCAAAATCATCGCCCTGACCCAAACTCTCTTTTTCAAATATGAGCGAGACATACGCATATTTTCTGAAACTTTTATGCTATATTTTCGTCAGATACTTTGGAGCGGCTCCCTCACTGGCGCCGCTTTGATCTGAACCATCAGGAGGAACCCAACATGCCGATCACTCACTGGTACCCCATGCGGGAAGTTGCCGCCCTGCAGAATCGCGTCAACTCCCTGTTGCAGGACATTGCAGGCGCCGAATCCGAGTCTGTCACGGCGGCCAGCTTCGTCCCCGCCGTTGATGTCTATGAAGACGAGCAGAAGGTTGTCCTCAAGCTCGAAATCCCCGGCGTCAAGCAGGAGGATGTCGATATCCGCATCGAGAACAACAGCCTCTCGGTCCGTGGTGAACGCAAATTCGAATCCGAGGAGAAGCAGGAGAACTTCCATCGCATTGAGCGACGCTACGGCAGCTTCTTCCGCTCCTTCAGCCTGCCGAACACTGTCGATACGGACTCCGTAGCCGCCACGTACGATGCCGGCATCCTGCGCATCGAGTTGCACAAAAAGGCCTCCGCGCAGCCCCGGCAGATCAAAATCGGCACTGCCGCCTGATTTGCCACGCCGCAGCGCGCAATCCGGGCCAGCCGCAGTGCTGGCCCTTTGCGCATCGACGTCCCGGGGCGCATCCTGAGGCTGGCGCCCTGAGAATTTTGCTAACGCGGAATCTTCCCGGCGTGTTCGCTGCAGGATTCAACGCAGCCCCTAAAAGGAAGGAACCATCATGGCCATTCGTTGGGACAAGCTCACGCAGAAAAGTCAGCAGGCTCTCCAGCAGGCGGTTGCCCAGGCTGCCGAATCCGGCAATCCCGAGGTCCAGCCCGTCCATCTGCTGCTCAGCCTGCTGGCTGACAGGGAAGGCATCATTCCGCCGCTCATGGAGCGCATCGGCGTGGCCCGCGAGCGGCTGGAGAGCGAGTTGCACGCCATCGAAGCGCGTCTGCCCCGGGTGGCCGGCGACGGCAGCCAGCCTGCGCTCTCCCGCATGCTGAACAAAGCCATCGAACAGGCCTTCCAGCAGGCTGCCAACTTCAAGGACGAGTA
>JAKBAG010000176.1 GCA_021809235.1 Acidobacteriota bacterium | reverse complement strand
GGCGGTGAACATCTGCTGATAGCTTTCCGGCTGCAGCAGCGAGCGATGGATCAGGCTCATATCCCACAGCGCCAGGTCGTGCGGCGTCATGGCCAGCTCCCCGGCGGCAAACATCCATCCGCGCCCCTCGTGCGGAGCGACACGCAGCGGACCCAGCGCGGCGCGAACGTAGGGCGTGGCGTCCGCGTGGGTCAGGCTGGTCTCATCGGAGTCCCAGACCGAGCGCATGCCGAGGGGGTGAAAGATGTTCTGCGTCAGGAACTGCATCAGCGGCTGGCCGGTGATCGTTTCCACAATGCGCCCGGCGATCACGTAATTGGTGTTCGAATACTGCCACTGGGTTCCGGGGGCAAAGTCGAGCGGCTTCCTGGCCCAGCGATCCAGGATGGCCTGCGCCGTAGTGGGCTGCTCCATCGGCTGCATCAGGTAGTCCTCAGGCCAGTAGTCCTGGTAGCCGGAGGTGTGGCTGAGCACCTGCCGGATCGTGACCTTGTCGCCTTCGGTTAGCCCCGGAATGTATTTCCCCACCGGATCACTCAGGTGAAGTCGTCCCTGCTGGCGCAGAATCAGGATGGCTGCCGCGGTGAATTGCTTTGAGATAGAACCGATCGAGTAGCGCATTGCGGCCGTAGCCGGAATGGCCGGGTCTATCTGCGCCATTCCGTAGGCATGGGTGTAGACCATCTGGCCGTGATCAACCACGGCAACCGAGACGGAGGGGAATCCCCGTTCGGCCATCACCGCGCGGGCCACGCCATCGATGCGCGCGGTCACCTCAGGCGGCAGTGTGTCCACAGCCATGCCGGAAAGGGACGCGGTCGTCTCGGCAGCAGGCGCGGAGAGAGGTGTGGCTGCCGGCACCGCGGCCTGAGCCAGCATCGGCAGCATGCAGCAGATGGCCAGCGTCAGGATGCGGTTGCGTCGGGGTGCGGACGGGTGGGGAATCAGGGTTATGCTTGCTTGGTTCATGTGTTCCTCGTGTTTGCGTGCGTTCGATGGCAGCAGGGTATCCCTATCGAGCCGGTCCGGTTCAGCGAGCGGGTTCGGCTTACGCATCAGAGCGCAACCGCCGATGTGGCCGCCGCAGCCCTTCCACGACGATACATGGCAACCCCCAGCAGGTTCAGCAGCAGCGCCGCTCCGCCCACCTTGGCGGCAAAGATCCAGCTGTTGTTCACGTCCAGTATGGGCGCCAGAGCCAGCACTGTGGCCAGCACCGTGATCCCCAGGCCGCTCACCGCACAAAGGCGAATCCAGAGGCTGGCCCGGGGGAGTCCGCGGGAGGGTCGACTGAGCAGCGGCACGGCGAACATGGCGCAGTAGTAGATGCCAAACAGCAGCTGGCCAGAGGAGATCAGCACCTGAAAGGCCTCTTCATGGCCCGAACTGAGCGTGGCCGCCAGCGCGGCAACCATGGCCACGGCAACAATCACCCACAGGCTGCGCACCGGCGTGCCAAAGCGCGGGCTCAGCCGCGTGAACCACTCCGGCAGCAGGCGATCCCATCCGGCCACCATGGGCAGGCGGCTGGTCTCTGCCGTGATGGTAGTGAACGAGCAGAAGGTGAAGCAGGCCAGCGCAAGGATCAGCAGGCGTCCCAGCCAGAGCCCGGTGCCCTGGCCAAAGGCGGCGGCCAGAGCCTGGGGAATCGATCCCGCCAGATCAATCTGCCGGGCTGGAATGTAGCTCAGCATCGAGCTGGTCATCAGGAAGTAAATCGCCGCAATGGCCGGCGCGGCTACCCAGGCGGAGATCACGATAGCGCGGCCGGCGTTGCGAGTTTCTCCGGCAAAGACGGCAATCTGCTCCAGTCCGCTGAAGGCGTTGAAGGCCACGCGGGTGTATAGGTTCAGCGTGAGCAGGCTGAAGAGCGGAAGACCCAGGGAAAACGGCGGCTGCGGGTTTACATGCGGGTGCTGCGCCGTGGCCGTAGGGTGCCAGAACAGAAGCAGGACAAAGGTAAGCGTCAGCAGAACCATCATCAGCGTGCCAAAGTGACCTACCCATTTGCCATAGTGGAAGCCAACGACATTGATGCCCAGAACCGCACCCAGCAGCAGTACGTCCAAGGCAATGGTCCATTCGCGGCTGGAGGCAAGCCAGGCCATCCGCGGACCCAGGGCATAGCTCAGGCTGGTGATGGTCTGGATACCCAGCTCGGAGACAGTGAAGATGGCGTAAAGCGCATAGTTCCATGCGCTCAGGAAACCGGCCAGTGGGCCAATCGCCGCCCGCGTCCACTGGTAAACACCACCCTCCAGCGGCCACACCCGCGCGCACCAGGTGACCACCCAGACCTGCGGAAGAAAAAACAGCAGAATCCCGAAGAGCCAGATCCACGGATGCGTCGAGCCTTCCCGGGCAGCAATCGCCGACCAGTTCACGCCGACGACCAGCACAATCTGCATGGGAACCAGATCGCGCAGCCGCAGTTCACGCCGCAGGCCATGCGTGCCGGAGCTGGTGGAGGCAGCGGAATTGCCTGCGGACATGGCTTTCACTCTATCGCAGCCTCTGCTGCTTCGGCGAGCAGAAACTGCTGCCGGCCGGATTTCCGCGTCCGTCCTGCATTTCGTGAACTCATCAGCGGGAATCTGCGGTAGGCTGGGGGGCAGGGTGCGCATCCCTTGCAGACAGCAGCCACAAACCGCGCGCACGGAATGGAGGCCGGATGGAACGGCTTATCGAAGGGCACAAGCACTTCCGCGAAGATATCTTTCCGCACCGAAGGGATCAGTTTCACCTGCTGGCCGAGTCACAGGCACCACGCTGGCTCTTCATCACCTGCTCGGACTCGCGCATCGTCCCGGACCTGATCCTGCAGACCGGTCCTGGTGACCTGTTCATCACCCGCAATGCCGGCAACATCATCCCGGTAGAGACCGTCGAGGACGGGGCAACGGCCACCATCGAATACGCCGTCGAGGTGCTGCACGTTCGCCACGCCATCGTCTGCGGCCACTCCGACTGCGGCGCACTGAAGGCCGCGCTGAATCGGCCCGATCCGCAGCAGATGCCGCTGGCCAGCCGCTGGCTCAGCCATGTTGACGAAGCCTTCCGCTATAAGCCGCTGCCGGATCCGGCCGATGGGGAACACGCCGACCTGGCCGCACTCATCCGCGGCAACGTGATTGCTCAACTGGAGAATCTGAAACGGCAGCCCTCCGTGGCGCGCGCCATCGCCGCCGGAACACTCTCTGCCCATGGCTGGTACTACGACATTCTCCGCGGATCGATCGAGGAGTTTGCAGGCGGACGCTTCGTGCCTTTGCAGGAGCTGCCGAAAGTAGAATAAAAAAACAACAAGCGCACTTGATTACACGAAATGAATATCGTATATTGAATGAGGAACAGTCCAGCGCAACCAGCGCGACAAGGAGTCCTCAGCATGTCCTCAGTCCTCGAGCCGATTTTTGAAGGCGCCAACAGCGGCGCACGTGGAGTCGCCACGCCCATCACCGTGGCACCCGGTGATGGCATTGGTCCGGAGATCACCGAAGCGGTCCTTCAGATTCTGCTGGCCGCCGGGGCGCAGATTGCGCCGGAGTTCGTCGAGGTTGGCGAGCGCGTCTACCGCTCGGGCAACACCTCTGGAATTCCCGAGGAGGCATGGGCCTCGATTGACCGGACCGGTGTGCTGCTGAAGGGTCCGATCACGACACCGCAGGGTGGCGGCTATAAGTCCCTGAACGTGACCATGCGCAAGACGCTGGGCCTCTATGCGAACGTGCGTCCATGCCGCTCGTGGAAGCCGGTGGTCTCCTCGCGCCATCCGGACATGGATGTGGTCATCATCCGGGAAAACGAGGAGGATCTCTATGCCGGCATTGAGCACCGCCAGACCGAGGACGTGGCGCAGTGCCTCAAGCTGATCACGCGCAAAGGCTCTGAGCGCATCATTCGCTACGCCTTTGAATACGCGCGCACCCAGAACCGGCAGCGTGTGACCTGCATGGTCAAGGACAACATCATGAAGATCACCGACGGGCTCTTCCATCGGGTCTTCGAGGAGGTGGCTGCAGAGTATCCGCAGATTGAAACGAACGTACAGATCATCGACTTCGGCATGGCCAACTTCGTCCATCGGCCGGAGAGCTACGACGTCATCGTGCTGCCCAACCTCTATGGAGACATCCTCTCTGACGTGGCCGCGCAGATGACCGGCTCGGTAGGCATGGGCGGATCGATCAACATCGGCAACGGCGGCGCGCTCTTTGAGGCGATTCACGGCTCCGCGCCGGATCTGGCCCGGAACGTGGCCAACCCCTCCGGACTGCTGCTGGCCGGCGTGGAGATGCTGCGCCACATTGGACAGCATGCCGTGGCCGCGCGCGTGATGAATGCCTGGCTGGCCACGCTCGAAGACGGTGTCCACACCGTCGATATCGCAAGCGAACAGACGCAGCAGAAGGTAGGCACGCGCGAGTTTGCCGCAGCCGTCATCGCCCGTCTGGGCCGAGTGCCGGAGTCCTTCACTGCAGCCGAGGCCACCGCAGCCGCCGAGCCCATGCGCCTGCCGCACACCCACGAAAGCGTGGTCGAGGCAGCAGAAAAGAAGCTGGTTGGCGTCGATGTCTTCGTCGATTGGCGGCAGGGAAGCACAGAAGAGCTGGCCGCAGCGCTCCAGGCAGTCACTCCGGCCTCTGGACCCAGGCTGGTCATGATCACCAACCGCGGCGTGAAGGTCTGGCCGCAGGGCAACCCGAAGACACTCTGCACCGACCACTGGCGCTGCCGCTTCCAGGGTGAGGGCGTCACGCACACCCAGGTGGTGGCGCTGCTGGGCGCCGTGGCCGCAGCGGGTCTGGACTTCATCAAGACCGAGCATCTCTATACCTTCGACGGCCAGGCGGGCTACTCGCTGGGCCAGGGCCAGTAAACCTAACCCTGCGAACAACCGGATACGCTTGCCATACGGGGCAGACTGTGGAGACGCAGTCTGCCCCGCATGCTTTGCCATGCGTTGCTTTGCTCTGGTTTGCAGCGTATATGTCGCCCTGTTCCCATGAATCCGGCGCACGGATTATATTTTCCGACTAAAGAATCCTTGACAATAACTCGCTCATCTATGAAACTAAGTCTGGTAGAAAGTCTCAACGACAGGTAGAGGAACGGAGCCATGGCAAAAATTATCGGGATTGATCTGGGAACAACGAATTCATGCGTCGCTGTGCTGGAAGGCGGCGAACCGAAGGTGATTGCCAACGAGGAAGGCGCGCGTACCACGCCGTCGATTGTGGCATTTTCCAAGAGTGGCGAGCGGCTGGTGGGTCAGGTGGCCAAGCGCCAGGCGATTACCAATCCGGAAAACACGATCTTTTCGATCAAGCGATTCATGGGCCGTCGCTACGACGAAGTGAACGATGAGATGAAGATGGTGCCGTATAAGGTCGTCCAGCAGGGCGACCATGTGGCCGTCGTTGCGCAGGGCAAGGAGTACACGGCGCCGGAGATCTCGGCCATGATCCTGCAGAAGCTGAAGAAGGCTGCGGAGGCCTATCTGGGCGAGACCGTCACCGAGGCGGTCATCACGGTTCCGGCCTACTTCAACGACGCACAGCGGCAGGCCACCAAGGATGCCGGACGCATTGCCGGTCTGGACGTGAAGCGCATCGTGAACGAGCCAACGGCGGCTGCGCTGGCCTATGGGCTGGACAAGAAGAAGGACGAAACGATTGCCGTGTATGACTTTGGTGGCGGCACGTTTGACATTTCCATTCTGGAAGTGGGCGAAGGCGTGATCGAAGTGAAGTCGACCAACGGGGATACCCACCTGGGTGGCGACAACCTGGACCAGCGGATCGTCGAGTGGCTGATTGCCGAGTTCAAGGCCGAGGAGGGTCTGGACCTCTCATCGAAGGGCAATGAAATGGCGCTGCAGCGGCTGAAGGATGCCGCTGAAAAGGCCAAAATTGAGCTCTCCACCACGATGGAGACGGAGATCAACCTGCCGTTCATCACCGCTGATGCCACAGGCCCCAAGCATCTGGTGCGCAAGCTGACCCGTTCCAAGCTGGAGCAGTTGGTGGAAGACCTGTTGCAGCGTTCTCTGGAGCCGACGAAGAAGGCACTCGCCGATGCTGGCGTCAGTGCCAGCCAGATCGACGAAGTGGTGCTCGTCGGTGGACAGACCCGCATGCCGCGCATTCAGCATCTGGTCAAGGAGCTCTTCGGCAAGGAGCCGCATCGCGGCGTGAATCCGGACGAAGTGGTGGCCGTGGGTGCGGCGGTGCAGGCTGGTGTGCTGGCAGGCGACGTCAAGGACCTGCTGCTGCTGGACGTGACTC
>JAKBAG010000007.1 GCA_021809235.1 Acidobacteriota bacterium | reverse complement strand
CTTAGTTGACAAACCGGCGCATGCGTACATTCATCACAACACCCAGCGCCAGAAACGTAAACATCACGGAAGAACCGCCGTAGCTCAGGAGCGGTAACGGAATTCCCGTGACCGGCATGAATCCAATCACCATGCCAATATTGACCATGATCTGGAACGTTAAAACCGCCACCACCCCCATCACCAGCAAGGAGCCGGAAATGTCGGCTGCGGTTTGAGCGTTCTGGATCAAACGCATCAATATAGCGAAGTATAACAGCAGAACCAGAAATGCGCCGACAAAGCCATGCTCTTCGCTGAAGGCCGCGAAGATGAAATCCGCATGCGGAATGGGCAGGAAGTCCCCCTGCGTCTGGGTTCCCTTTTCCGCGCCTTGACCCCAGATTCCCCCGGAACCGACCGCGATCAGCGACTGCCGGAGGTGATAACCGGTCCCACGAGGGTCTGCATCCGGGTTCAGAAAGCTGGTCAGCCGCGCTTTCTGATAGGGCTTGATCACCTTCCCACTGGACCAGACCCCGACCACCATCACCACTGCCACCGTGACCAGCAGAAGCGCCTGCCGCCAATGGATCCCGCCCAGGAACAGCCCCGCGACCAGGATCGGAAAGTACGTCAGTGCCGTTCCCAGATCCGGCTGCGTCACCACCAGCAGCATCGGCACCCCCACCAGCCCAATCGCCTTGAAGATATCCTGCCATGTCAGCCGTTTACAGCCCAGATTGGCAAAGTAGTGCGCCATCAGAACAATCAGCACCAGCTTCACCCACTCCGAGGGCTGAAAGTGTATCGGTCCCAGACGAATCCATCGCCGCGCTCCCATCA
The DNA here is from genome assembly GCA_021809235.1 of Acidobacteriota bacterium. Classification (GTDB taxonomy): domain Bacteria; phylum Acidobacteriota; class Terriglobia; order Terriglobales; family Acidobacteriaceae; genus Acidicapsa. The sequence continues at coordinate 26,997 of JAKBAG010000007.1, read as the reverse complement.
CCCGCGTACCCACAACCCGCACCGCCACCAGCGACAGCAGGCAGACCCCATAGGCCCAGTAGGCAAAATCCAGCAGCCGGTGATAATCCACCCGTGCCAGAAGAAACATCAGCACCAGCCCCCCGCCAATCCAATACATCTGCTTGATGTGGAAGCCTATGTACTTGGTATGCATGGTCGCCGAATAAATCTCAAAGACCGAAAGCACGCAAAGCAGCATCACCATGCCCAGCAGCGGCCAGTCAAAGTCGCGATACCCGAGCGCCTTCTGCATCAGTGGCTCCCCACGGTCCCATCCAGCGGATGCGCCGTCATGGCAAGCAGCCCGGCCAGACGCGACTCCGTCTCGCTGTGGCTTGCAATCGGAATCACCTGTCCGGACCCATCCAGCGCAATCCGGAATCCACCCACACCCATCCTCTCGGCAGTACCCGAGGGCTGTCTGGCTGTCGCTGGGCCTGCCCAGATCGCCGCCATCTCTACCGCATCGGTATTGCGCTCGGTCCCAGCAGCCACCGCAGGTCGATTCGCCGCCTGGCCGGCTTGGCCCTTCCCCACTGGCCCGTTTGCGGTTCTGCCCGGCTTCGGTCCATTCCCTGCTGCCGGAGCTGCCGTCCCGGGGATCGCCTGGCTCAGCACCAGGTTATTGGCCAGCCTCCGCTGCTTGTTTACATAGGCCGTAATCACCTGCGCAGCCAGCTTGGCCGAGCCTGATCCCCAGTCACCATGCTCCTGCAGCACCACCACGGCAATCTCCGGATTCCGTCGCGGCGCCATACCCACAAACCATGCATTCGGCGTCTTGGCTCCGCCGCGATTGTGCGTATCCCCGCCGCCGACCACCTGTGCCGTTCCAGTCTTGCCGGCAAAGTCAATCCCCGTCAGGTGTGCCCCCTCTGCCGTGTGATACAGTCCCGGCTGCGTTGTTCCTGCCATCCCATCGGTGATCGTCATCCACGTATCCGGCCGGAGCGTCACGTCCTTGGCCCCTGAGCCGGGATAGGTGTCCAGAAGCGCCCGCTCAAAATCCGGCGACACCTGATCGGCATTCACAAGATGCGGACGCACCAGATGCCCATCCGAGGCCACCCCGCTCAGCGCCCGCAGCAGCTGGATCGGCGTCACCGCAACCGCGCCCTGTCCAATGCCCACCGAGATCACTTCGCCTGCATACCACTTCTCATGGAAGTTCTTCATCTTCCATTCCGTCGACGGCATAACTCCAGCCATCTCATTTGGCAGGTCAATGCCGGTCTTCTCTCCGATGCCCAGTTCATGGGCATACTTGGCAATCGTATCGATCCCCAGCATCGACGCCAGCTGATAGAAGTACGTGTCACAGGACTCCGGAATAGCCTCATGAATGCTCAGCAGCCCGTGGTGATGGTCGCAGTGGAAGAAGTGTCCATAAAACGTACCGCCCCCGGCGCAGTTCACCTTCAGATTCTCAGCAATCCCCTGCTCCAGACCGGCCACCGACATGATGATCTTGAACGTTGATCCTGGCGCCAACTGATCCTGAATTGCCTTGTTCATCAGCGGATGGTTGGGGTCGGTGATCAGCGCATTCCACTCCGCCCGGCCAATACGCACCGCAAAGGCATTGGGATCGAAGCTGGGATGAGAGACCATGGCCAGAATCTCACCCGTCCGCGGGTCCATCGCAATAATTGCGCCATTGGCCGTGCCCAGCGCCTCCTCGGCTGCACGCTGAATGTCAATATCCAGCGTCAGTTTCAGATCATGACCCGGAACCGCGGGTTGAATGCCTGCGCGCCCCACTTCACGGCCATGGCTGTCCACAATCACGTCCATCGAGCCATCCTCGCCGCGCAGTACCTCGTCGTAGGACTGCTCCACCCCGGCGCGGCCCACTACATCGCCTGGCTCATAGTAGGCATACCGCGGATCGTTGAGCATATCCTCGCTCACCTCTCCCACGTAGCCAATGACGTGCGCAGCAAAGCCATCGCGTGGATACAGCCGCCGCTCCTCGTCAATTGTCTCCAGCTCCGGCAACTCGTTGCGATGCGCCGCAATGAAGGCCTGCTCATCAGGCGTAATATCCTGCTTGATGGGAATCGGCTGATAGGCTGCAGCACCGCGATAGCGCCGCAGCGTGGCCCGCAACTGGTCCAGGTCCAGATCCAGTCCGCGGGCAATCAGCGGCAGGTCTGTATCGACCGGATGCCCCTGCTCGCGCACCAGAAAGCAGGAGACCGACGGATAGTTGTCCACCAGCAGCCGTCCCTCGCGATCAAAGAGCTTGCCACGCGGCGCCAGAATCGGAACCTTGCGAATGCGATTTTGCTCCGCCAGTACCTTCCAGCTGTCGGCTCCCAGCACCTGCAGCCGCCACAACCCAGCCACCAGTACCAGCATCAGCAGCAGAATGCCATACTGCACCAGGGTTAGCTTCAGCGCGGGCAGTTTCTCTTCGCGATTTCCCCGCTCCACCCGATCCGCTTTCATCCCATCTCCCTTCCGGCCTCTGCCTGTCTCAGTTCCTGCTTTGCAGACGATCCAACAGCGGAAACAGCACCAGCCCGATCAACGCATTGCCTGCGGCCACCAGTACCTGCGTCAGCAGATTCCAGTGCATCTCCAGCCCCAGCACTCCGGTCGTCACAAAGACGACCAGCAGCTCGGCCACCAGCGTAAACACAAAGTTCATTGCCACACGCAGCAGAGCATTTTCCACCACAAACCTGACGCCGAGCGAGGCCGCCAGAAATCCGCAAATTGTATTGGCCACGCCATGAATCCCGATTGCACCCTGCGTCAGCCCATCCTGCAGCACGCCCAGCACCGCACCCAGCAGCGTGCCGTGGATCGGATGCCGCCGGATCAGCGAAAAATACAGCACCACCAGCAGCGGCAGGTCAAAGTAGGCAAATCGGCCCAGAATGCGCGGCAGCCAGGCCTGAAGCACCAGCGCCGCCAGGGGCACCAGCACATACACAGCCATCGGATAGCGCCGGATATCCAGTTCCCGACGATAATCGGTCGCGCTCATGGCTGGCTCCTCTTCTGCGGCTTTCCGCTGCCGGATGCAGACGGTGCATCGCCCGTCGGCTCGATGGGCGCTGTCCCGCTGCCGGAGTTGGAATCATAGCCTGGCGTGAATCGATCCGGATGCAGCGTGGGAATGGGCCGAGGCGCAGGCGGCGGAGTTCCATTGCTTCCCGGCGCGTTGCTCTCCGGCACGCCACTGCCCACAGCCGCCCCCGGCTGGGTCAGCCCCGGTAGCCGCTCGGCCATCTCTTCGGCAGCCTTGCGACGTGCCAGCTCCCGCGCCAGTTCCGCGGAGGCTGCCGCTCCCTGCTCGCTCTGGCTCTGCGCCAAATCCTTCTGCATCGCAGGCGGCATCGCAGACTGCAGATCGGTCAACACCAGCACCTCGTCCAGCCGGTCCAGCGCGGCCGCCGGACGCAGGATCACATCAATGAACGCACTCCGATCCGGATCCCGCACCACGCGCGTGACCGTTCCCACCGGGAGTCCGCGCGGAAAGATTTGATCTCCACCGGCCGTCAGCACCGCTTCGCCCGGCTGGATCCGGGAATCGGCCAGAATTCCGACCACCTCAGTCTGCCCATTGGCATCCCCGCGCAGAATCCCGCGAATCCGCGTCTTTTCCAGAATCACGCCCGCGCCGCTGGTCTGGTCGTTAATCATCAGCACCTGGGATGTATGCGGAAACACATCCCGAATCTTACCCACAATTCCATCGGCGCTGATCACTGCCATGTCCGTACGTAGCCCGTCGGCCGAGCCCTTGTCCAGATAGAGCAGATGCGACTGCAGATTGCCGCTGGTGCCAATCACCTGCGCCGGCAGCGTCCGTCCCGGATAACTCTGGGAAAAATGCATCAGTGCCTGCAGGCGCTCTCCCTGACGCGCATCCTCTTCCAGCATCGCCTGCTCCAGCCGCAGCCGGTCCACTGTCTTCTGCAACTGGGCATTCTGCTGCTGCAGGTGTACCAGGTCCAGATAGCCGGTCCACATACCCACCACGCCACGATTCAACGCATGAAAGAGCCGTTCGGGCGGGGTCACCAGCCCGGCCGCCCACAGTCGCAGCAGCATCACCCCGCCGCCATCCCCGCTGCCGCCTGCGCTGACAATCGTCCCGCCCGCGCGATTCGCCGGTGCGCTGCCAGTTCTGCGCGCCGGACGACGCACCTGCACGGCAAGGCCGATAATCTGCGCCAGCAGCACGGCCAGCAGCACCAGCACGTTACGGTGTCGGCTGAAAAACGATTCCATCCACAGCCGCACTCCCGGCGGCACTTCCGCAGCGGTCCCCAGCCGAAAGCTCCACGCTCAGACCGCTCCCAACAGAATAAACGGACCCACTCTGGAATCCACCGCCTGGCAGCCGCCCGGCATCTGCTGCCACAGCGGCCGCTTCGCGCGGCTTCAGTCGATTTTGATCTTGCGCAGCAGCCGGAAATCGGAAAGCATTTTACCCGTTCCCAGCACCACGGAGGCCAGCGGATCGTCGGCGACCGAAACCGGCAGCCCGGTTTCCTCGCGAATCCGCTTGTCCAGGTTTTTGATCAGCGCTCCACCACCGGTCAACACAATGCCGCGGTCGGAGATATCGGCAGACAGCTCTGGCGGCGTCCGCTCCAGCGCCACGCGGATCGCGTTCATGATCACAGCAATACACTCGGCCAGCGACTCGCGGATCTCGCTGTCATCAATGGCAATCGTCTTGGGAACGCCTTCAATCAGGTTGCGCCCCTTGATCTCCATTGTCAGTGGCTTGTCCAGAGGATACGCCGATCCGATCTCCATCTTGATCTGCTCGGCTGTCCGCTCGCCGATCAGCAGATTGTATTTGCGCTTCAGATAATTGGTAATGGCCTCGTCCATCTGGTTGCCGGCCATGCGCACCGAGCGCGAATACACAATGCCTGATAGCGAGATCACGGCAATATCCGTTGTTCCCCCGCCGATATCGACCACCATGTTGCCATAGGCCTCGGTAATGGGAAGGCCGGCTCCAATGGCCGCCACCATCGCCTGCTCCACCAGATATACCTCGCTGGCCTTGGCGCGATAGGCCGAATCCTCGACCGCACGCTTTTCCACCTGCGTAATCTCCGACGGCACTCCGATCACAATCCGTGGATGCACCAGCATCTTCCGGTTGTGTGCCTTCTGGATGAAGTAATTCAGCATCTTCTCGGTCACCTTGAAGTCCGCAATGACCCCGTCCTTCATCGGCTTGATGGCCACTATGTTGCCGGGCGTGCGGCCCAGCATCTCCTTGGCCTCCTTGCCTACAGCCTCCACCTCGCCGGTGTTCTTGTTGATGGCCACAATCGAGGGCTCGTTGACCACAATGCCCTTTCCGGCCGCATAGACAAGCGTGTTGGCCGTTCCCAGATCAATCGCAAGATCGCTGGAAAACATGCTGAAGAGCGAGCGCAAACCGTGAGCACGCGCAGGACGCGATGGATAACCGTTCATAGACATGTAGGATTCAACTCTCTTGGAACATTGTAAGGCCAGCTTAAGAGAGAAGCTTTTCCCACCCATGCGTTCTCATGGGAAAAGATTGAAGAAGTTCCAATGAGGAACCTCCCTTAGTCGCCAGCCCAAAAGTGGGAACAACGGATGGACACTTGAGGTCTAGCCCAGTCGCACCAGATCAGGCTCCGTTGTCCGCTTCAACTGCCCGCATGCGGCATAGATATCCCGCCCACGCGGCCGCCGGATATAGGTCTGGATCCCGGCCTGCAGCAGTTGCTTCTGGAAGTCCAGCACGGATTCGGTCGTTGGGCTTGAGTATGCGATACCCGGCCCCGGATTCCAGGCAATCAGATTCACCATGCAGGGCAGCCGATGCCGCGTCACCAGCGCCGCCAGCTCGCGTGCATCCTCGCGCCGGTTTGTCACCCCATCCAGCAACACATACTCAAAGGTAACCTTTTCCCGCTGCCGGAAGGGGATCGTACGCACCGCTTCCATCAGCTCGGCAATCGGCCATTTGCGATTGATCGGCATGATGCTCTCGCGGATTGCATCATTTGGCGCATTCAGGCTGATGGCCAGCCGCGGGCGGTCCTCCTCGGCGGCAAAGCGCCGGATCGCCGGCACAATGCCTGAGGTCGAAACCGTCATCCGCTGGGTCGCAATGCCTACCTCGTCCCGCAGCAGCCGGACGGCCGCCATAAAGTTCTCGTAGTTCAGAAACGGCTCGCCCATGCCCATGAACACCAGGTTAATACGCTTGCGATTCAGCACCACTCCCTGCCGATCCAGCACGGCCACCACCTGGCCGGCAATCTCGCCCGCCGTCAGGTTGCGCTGCAGTCCCAGCTTCGCCGTCAGGCAGAACTGGCAGTTGACCGCGCAGCCTACCTGGCTGGAGACGCAGATTGTGGCCCGCTTCCAGCCTTCGCCTGCCTCGGCAGCTTCTCCACCAGACTGGCCCACGTCGCTTGCGGCAGTCTCCTCGGCGCCGCCGTCGCCCTCCGGCATCCACACCGTCTCCACCGTGTTTTCCCCGGTCTGGATCAGGTATCGCTCCGTTCCATCCACCGAGCGGAAGCTTTCGGCAATCTCCGGACGACCCGGCATCCAGTCGGCATCGGCCAGCCGCTGGCGCAGTGCCGCCGGCAGCGTCGTCATAGATGCCCAGCTATTGCAACGCTGGCGATAGAGCGCATCAGCCAACTGTCGGCCGCGATAGGGCTTTTCTCCGGCTGTCACCATCAACTCGGCCAGCTCTGCTGCCGTGCGCCCAAACAGCCGGCGATCCACAGCCGCAGGAGCGACAGCGCTGTTGCCCGTCGCTTCCGGTCCCGCAGGATGCAGGCTGGTCTCGATCTGGTGCTTGCTCGGCATCGGCATCAGAATAGCAGTTGCCAGGCACCCACGCAGGCAGCCCATGCGTCTACAATCAGGATCAGACTGGAGCCTCCGTGTCGAATCTGGAAAACCCGCTGCGCAATGCCAATCCGCCCCGCAATCTGCGCCGTACCGTGCTTCCCAACGGCATGGTCATCCTCACCGAGCGCATGGAACATCTGCATTCGGTGGCCATGGGCGTATGGGTCAAATCCGGCTCCCGCTACGAGGACGCTCCCCAAAACGGTATCTCCCACTTTGTCGAGCACATGCTCTTCAAGGGAACGCGCTCGCGCACTGCCCAGCACATCGCCCGCGAAATGGACGCGATTGGCGGCAACCTCGATGCCTACACCGGCAAGGAGACCATCTGCTTCAGCGTGAAGGCACTGGCCGGCCACGTTCCCATCGCCCTCGATATCCTCTCCGATCTGGTGCTCCATCCGGTCTTCGCCCATCCAGACATAGAGCGCGAGCGCGGCGTCATCCTTGAGGAGATTAAGATCGACGAGGACAATCCGGATGTGCTTGTCCACGAGATCTTCACCCAGAACTTCTGGAAGGATCAGCCGCTCGGCAAACCCATTCTCGGCACCACGGAGACCGTCCGCGGCTTCGGCCAGTCTTCGCTCTTTGCGTATCACGAGGATCGCTTCCGAGCCGGCAACATGATCTTTGCCGCCGCCGGGCAGCTGGATCACGATGACTTTGTCCGGCAGGTGGGCGAAAAGTTCCAAGCCGTTGCACCCGGAGTGCCTGAGCTAAGGCTGCATCCTCCGGTCGTCAGTGCGCCCATCCTGCTGCGCAACAAGCGCTCGCTGGAGCAGGTACAGATCTGCATGGGCGTGCCCTCGCCGCCGATCACCGATGAGAATCGCTACGCCACCCTCATCCTGAACACCGTCCTCGGTGGCGGCATGAGCTCGCGCCTGTTCCAGACCATCCGCGAGGAGCGTGGCCTGGCCTACTCCATTTATTCCGACCTCAGTCCCTATTCAGATACCGGCTCGCTCTGCGTTTACGCCGGCACCTCGGCGGCCAAGGCGCGTGAGGTCGTCACCCTCGTACTCGGCCAGTTCCAGCGCATCAAGCATGAGCCGCTCGGCAGTGACGAACTCCGCCGCGCCATCGAACAGGTCAAAGGCAACATCCTGATGGGTCTGGAAAGCTCCGGCTCCCGCATGTCCAACCTTGCCCGTCAGGAGATGTACTTCCATCACTTCTTCACCGTTGACGAGGTTCTGGACCGGCTGGAGACCGTTACCGCAACCCAGGTCCAGCACATGGCTCAGACCTTGTTTCAGCCGGATAAGATTGCCATCACCATGCTCGGTCGGCTGGACGGGGTTCAGCTTCGCCGCGAAGAGATCGTCTGCTGAGGGGTGGCAGGCAAATTTGCCGCCATTGTGGAGCACAAAAGCTGCTATACTAAGGAAGCAGACGAATTTGTCCGCTCTGGATTGAGCAACGGCACAACCCGGCGCGGAGAGAGGAGTGGGCCCAAAGCCCACTTTTTATTTGCCGCAAAGACCGCGGCAGCCCGGGAATCCAGCATGGCATTTGCGATGGAGACAATTCGGCAGGCAGCGCAGCGGGTGGCCGCATCGCTTGGGCTGGATCTGGTCGACGCCACATACACCACCCAGGGGCGTCAGCGCGTGCTCTGCATCTATCTGGAAAAGAACCCCCAGCAGCGTGAAGTTGCCATCGCCCGCCAGCAGCAGGACCCCGAGCAGGAGCCTTTGCCGGGCGGAGTGGCTGATGTCCGTCACCTTAGCTGGCTTACCCATGAGGACTGTGCCGCCTTCAGCCGCGACTTTGGCACGCTGCTCGATGTTGAGGATCTGGGACCGGACGGCGAATACACCCTTGAGGTCAGCTCGCCCGGACTGGACCGGAGACTTTCTGCTCCAGTGGACTTCCAGCGATTTCAGGGTGCGCTGGTCAAAGTCCAGACCTTTGAACCCATTGCCAACAATCGCCACTGGCAGGGACGGCTGAACACCGTGACCGACTCGGGCATTACCGTGGATCTGGCCGCAACGCGGCAAAACAGCAAGACGCGCAAGACCGGCATGCAGACCGTTGAAATTGCGTTCCGCAACGTCGAACGCGCGCAACTTCTGCCGGAGATCTGATTCCCGGCAGCGAACCCTTTGGAGGCAGCCGCTGGCTGCGCCGAAACGATGTTTTCAGGCATGACCGCCGCATGGCTCCCTCCATCCGGCGCAGATGAATAGGAAAGACACACAAGCATGTCGAGCGCTTTGTACCAATCGATTGAGATGTTGAGCCGGGAAAAGAACATTGACCCGGAGATTGTCGTGCACGCGGTGGAAGAAGCCATCGTGTTGGCCACCCGCAAGTATTACAAGAGCCAGCAGACGATGCGCGGCGAACTTGACCGGGAGACGGGCGAGATTCACGTCTACGCCTATCGCACCGTCCTGGCTACGGACGAGGAGATGACCGACCCCATCAACCAGCTGACACTGGCCGATGCACAGGCTGAACTGGGGCAGGAAGTGGAGCCCGGCAGTGAGCTGCGGACCTATCTGGACACCCGTCCGCTGGGTCGCATCGCCGCCCAGCTTGCCAAGCAGGTCATCTTTCAGAAGGTGCGCGACGCCGAGCGCGACACGGTCTTCAACGAGTACGCCCACCGCGAAAAGGAAGTCCTTTCCGCCACGGTCAAGCGTATCGAAGGACCGGATCTGGTGGTGGACCTTGGCAAGGCCGAGGCGCGGATGCCGCGCCGCGAGCAGTCCCGACTGGAGTCCTTCACGGTCGGCGAGCGTATTCGCGTCGTCCTGCTCAAGGTTGATCGCACGGCCAAGGGACCGCAGGTGCTGGTCTCCCGCGCCGCCCCGGAGCTGGTCCAGAACCTCTTTCAGTCTGAGGTGCCGGAGATCTATGACAACACCGTCGTTATTCGCGCTATTGCGCGCGAAGCCGGTGAGCGCACCAAGATTGCCGTCATGAGCCGCGACAAGGATGTGGATCCGGTTGGTGCCTGCGTCGGCATGAAGGGCATGCGCGTGCAGTCGATTATCCGCGAGCTGCGCGGCGAGAAGATCGACATCATCGAGTACAGCGAAGAGATCACCACCTTTGCCGAAAAGGCTCTGCAGCCGGCCAAGGTCAGCCGTGTCTCCATCGTGGACCTGGCCAACAAGCAGCTGGAGGTCATCGTCGATGACACGCAACTCTCGCTGGCCATCGGCAAAAAGGGACAGAACGTTCGTCTGGCCGCCAAACTCCTCGGCTGGAAGATCGACATCAAGAGCGAGGAGGAGAAGCGCCAGGAGGTTGAGCAGCAGATGACCTCAATGTCCGGCGGCCCATCCACTCCGATTGAGCAGATCAGCGAGCTGGGCGACTCCATTCTGCAGAAGCTGGTTGCCGCAGGCATCACCACCGTTGAATCTCTGGCGGACATGACCCCCGAACAGCTGGAGGAGATTCCCGGCATTGGTGAGAAGACGCTGGAGCGGATCAGCATCGCCGTCCGTCACTACTTTGGCGAATATGCCGAAGGCGAGGCCAGGCCAGCATCGGCAGAGACAGCCGTCGAGCCGACGGCAGCGGGCGAACTCCCCGCCGCAGATGAAGCAGTGGCAGATGAAGCGACAGAGACCAAAGCCGTAGCAGAAACAGCAGCAGAGGCTGACGCTCCGGTAGTGGACGAGCCCATTCCGCAGGTCGAGGCAGCCGCAGAGGCCACGGAGACGGAACCGGCTGCAGAGGAAGATTCCCCGGCAGGCGCACCCGATGCGTAGCCCGCATCTTTCAGCGCTGGTGGTTTCAGGGGATAATGGTAGCGACCGGGCAGGCAAGGGCCACGAGGTTGCAATGAACAGTTAACCGTAGCAGCAGTACAACGAAAAGAGGCGGATGAGTAAGGTTCGAATCAACGATCTGGCACGCGAACTGGAGGTCAAGAGCAAGCAGGTTCTGGACGCTCTGCACGCAATGCAACTGGGGGACGGCAAGACCCACTCCAGCTCCATTGAGGAGGATGAGGCCGAGCGTGTTCGGGTTCACCTGAAGAAGGGCGGCAAGTCCGCCTCCAGCGCGTCGGGCTCGCGCACAGAAACCGAGATTCGCCCCAAGATTGACCTGTCGGGCATCTCGAAGCCGGGTGATGCGCTGAAGGCCATTCTGGCCAGCAAGCAGGCGGCCGAGCAGCCCCCCGCGCGCAAACCGGCTGCGCCGCCAGCGGCCCCGGTAGTTGCAGCGCCGCCTCGTCCGCCGGCGGTCACTGTGGTTCCGGCCAAACCGGAGCCGCGCCGCATCGTGCCACAGCCGCGTCCAGCTCCCAGCGTGATTGCCGCCCCGGCTCCGGCCATTGCCGTTGCACCGCCGGCAAAGACAATCATTGCCCGTCCGCCATCCACTCCGGCAGCCGCACGGCCGGCAGCCACCCCAGTGGTAGCCCGTCCGGCAGCTCCGGCAACGGAAGCCCCCGAAGTCAAGGTTGTGGTGGCACCGCCCCCAGCACGGCCTGCTGCCAGTGTGGCTCCATCTGCGCCCAGCGCTGCCTCCAGCGTTGTGGCGGCAGCTCCTTCGGCTCCGGAAGCACCTGCCAGCCCGGCTGCCAGCGTGACAGCCAGCCCTGTTGCACCTACTGCCGCCGCAGTCCCGGCGGTCGAGGCGGATGCCACTCCCGCCGCTGCGTCAGCACCGATCGCGGATGCGCCCTCCGCAGCAGACAAACCAACAGATACGACTCCATCGGTCACTGCAGCTGCCGCTCCGGCCGTACCGGCAGCCCCAGTACGTCGCGTCATCATGCCGCAGACCGGACCGCGCCCGTCCTACAAGGCTCCCGTTCCGCCGCCGGGCGCTCCGGCACCTGGTGCGCAGGGCGGACTGGAACGCGGCAAACCCATCTTTGACCGGCGTCCGGGCGGTGGCTTCCAGCGCCCTGGCGCTCCAGCCGGAGCTCCAGGCCAGTTCCCTGGCGGACCCCGTCCCAAGCATCCCACACGACCCGGCTTTGCCGGACCCGGAGGTCCCGGTGCGCGTCCCGGTTTTGGCGGACCGCGGCCTGGCGGCTTTGGTGGACCGCGGCCTGGGGGCATGGGCGGCCCACGTCCAGGCGGTGGATTTGGCGCCGCACCCATGATGCCGGCTCCCGGCGACTCGGCACGTCCGCAGCGCCCCTCCGGACCGCCGCGTGGTCGTGGCCGTCAGCAGTATCCCAAGACCAAGGAAGGCCCGATGAAGGGCTTTGTTCCGCCGCCGCGCCTGGGCGGAACCTACATGAGCAACGAGCCGCTGCCCATCACCCGGGAAATTACGGTCACTGAGGGCATCAGCGTCAAGGATCTTGCGGAAAAGCTCGAGATTCGCGCCAAGGATCTGATTGCTACCCTACTCATGCGTGGTGTCTTTGTGACCGTGAACCAGTCTCTGGACGCCGAGATGGTCAAAGAGGTTGCCGCCCGCTTTGGTGTAGGCGCCAACGTAATCAGCTACGAGGATGAGCTGGCCAACCAGGCGCTGGAAGAAATTCTGGAAAGCGACAATATCGACGAGCTGGAAGTCCCGCGCTCGCCGGTCGTCACGGTGATGGGTCATGTCGATCACGGCAAGACCTCGCTGCTCGATGCGATTCGCGAAACCGATGTTGCCTCAGGGGAAGCCGGCGGCATTACCCAGCACATCGGTGCCTACAAGGTGCGATTCAGCAAGGAAGGTTCGCCAGCCTCGGGTCGCGAGATCGTCTTCCTCGATACCCCCGGTCATGAAGCCTTCACTCGGATGCGTGCCCGTGGGGCCAAGGTCACCGACCTTGTCGTCATCGTGGTTGCAGCCGATGACGGCCCCATGCCACAGACCATCGAAGCCATTGACCACGCCAAGGCGGCCAACGTGCCCATCATCGTGGCCATCAACAAGATTGACAAGCCGGAGGCGCAGCCGGACCGCGTCATGAAGCAGCTTGCCGATCGTGGCCTGGTCCCCGAGGACTGGGGTGGCGAAACCGTCTATGTGCCGGTTTCCGCCAAAAAACGCCTCGGCCTCGACCAGTTGCTGGAGATGATCTGCCTGGTCTCCGACGTGGCCAGCCTCAAGTGCACCCCCGGTCGCAAGGCCGTCGGCACTGTGCTCGAGGCCAAGCTCGATCGTGGCCGTGGCACCGTGGCCTCGGTGCTGGTGCAGAACGGCACGCTCCGACTCAATGACAGCTACATTGTCGGCAACACCTTCGGCAAGGTTCGTGCCATGTTTGATGATCGTGGCCGCTCCATTGAGGAAGCCGGACCCTCCACGCCAGTCGAAGTCCTTGGTCTGGAAGGAATGCCGGACTCCGGGGATACCTTCCTCGTTGTGGCGGATCGTGACAAGGCCAAGGGTATCGCGCAGTATCGCAAGATGAAGGAGCGCGAGGCCCAGCTTGCCAAGAGCAGCCGCGTCTCTCTGGAAGGTCTGGCCGAGCAGATTCGTCAGGCCGGCATCAAGGATCTGGCGATCATCCTCAAGGGCGACGTTACCGGTTCGGTGGAAGTCCTAGCCGACTCGCTGGTCCGCATGTCCACCGAGAAGGTACGTATCAAGGTCATTCACTCTGGCGTGGGTGCCATCACCGAAAGCGACATTCTGCTGGCCTCGGCTTCCAATGCCATCGTCATCGGCTTCAATGTCCGGCCGGAGCGCAAGGCTGCCGAACTAGCCCAGCAGGACGATGTTGAAATCCGTCTGCACTCCATCATCTATGAGCTGCAGGATGAGATTCGCAAGGCCATGCTGGGGCTGCTCGATCCCACCTTCCGCGAAAACTACATCGGTCGCGCCGATGTGGTGAACATCTTCCGCATCCCCAAGGTTGGCACCATTGCCGGCTGCCGCGTCACCGACGGCGTTCTTCGCCGCGATGCCGAGGTCAAGGTCCTGCGCGACGGAGAACAGGTCTTCAAGGGCAAGATCGGCTCGCTGCGTCGCGTCAAGGACGATGTGAAGGAAGTCACAAACGGCATGGAGTGCGGCGTCGGCGTGGCTGGCTTTGGCGATCTCAAGGAAGGCGATGTCCTCGAAGCCTTCTCCACCGAGCGCATTGCCAGCGACCTGGGTGCGCTTACCTCGGTGGCCAAACACTAACCTGCAGCTGCCCGGCTGCACGAAAGCGCCCCCGAAGGCATCCGCATTCGGGGGCGTTTTCGTGCTGTAAAAACCCACCTGCCCTGCAGCTACGCATCCACTGCTGCCGGGCCTTCCGACGGTCACCCACAGCATCTACAATAAGCAGGGCAGTACCCAGGAGAGAGCAAGATGATCATTGGAGTTCCGCGCGAAATCAAGGACCACGAAGCACGCGTCGGCGTTACGCCGGCAGGAGCACGGGCACTTACCGATGCCGGTCACGTTGTTCTGGTGGAGACCCATGCCGGAGCGCAGTCCGGCTTCCCTGACCACGAGTATCAGGATGCCGGAGCGGAAATCGTCGGCGATGCCGGTAACGTCTGGGGCAAGGCGGACATGGTCGTCAAGGTCAAGGAACCGGTTGCCGCCGAGTATCCCTACTTTCGTCCCGGCCTCGTTCTCTTCACCTATCTCCACCTGGCGCCGCTGCCGGAGCTGACCGACCGCCTGCTTGCCTCCGGCGTTATCGGCATTGCGTATGAGACCGTACGGGACAAGGCTGGCACGCTCCCACTGCTGACGCCGATGAGCGAAGTCGCCGGACGCATGAGTATTCAGGTGGGTGCCGCGTATCTGGAAAAGGAGCGCGGCGGACGCGGTATTCTGCTAGGCGGCGTCCCGGGCGTGCCTCCGGCCAATGTCTGCGTGATCGGCGGCGGCATTGTGGGGACAAACGCTGCCAAGATTGCCATGGGCATGGGTGCGCGCGTCACCCTGGTCGATCTCAATCTGAACCGCCTGCGCGAACTGGATGATCTTTATGGCGGCCGCCTGCACACCCTGGCCTCCAACAGCTACAACGTGGCCCATGCCACCCGCGAAGCCGACCTGGTTGTTGGCGGCGTACTTATTCCCGGCGCCACGGCTCCCAAGATCGTAACCAAGCCCATGGTTTCGCGCATGAAGAAGGGTGCCGTTATCGTCGATGTCGCCATCGATCAGGGTGGCTGCGTGGAGACGGCCCGTCCCACTTCGCACTCCGACCCCTCCTATGTCGTCGATGGGGTCGTCCACTACTGCGTGACCAACATGCCCGGCGCCGTACCGCACACTTCCACGCTGGCGCTTACCAACGCCACCTTCCCCTACCTGATGCGACTGGCCAATCTGGGGGCAGAGGCTGCGCTCAGAGCGGATACGGGACTTGCGGACGGCCTCAACGTCTATCGCGGCAAACTTACCCATCGCGGCGTAGCCGAGTCGCAATCCCGCGCATGGCTTCCTGCCCTGGAGGCCATCGGCTAGGGCCTATAATGCTCGCATGTCATTGCTGGACGCATCAGCGTATCGACAGGGACAGCGTTCGCGCAAACGCACAGCGGCTCTGCTGGCCGCTGGCGTTTTTGTGCTGCTTTCGGCCCTCATCGCGCTGAATGCCTTCAACACTAACGGCATCCGCTTTCTGACCCCGCAGACGACCGGCGAGATTCTTGTCTTCACGGCCACCTCGGTGCTGGCCTTTCTCATTCTGCTTGCGCTGCTGGTCATGCTGTTGCGCAATATTGTCAAGCTCTTCCTGGACGAGCGCAGCCGCGCCCTTGGCTCCCGTCTTCGCACCCGCATGGTGGTTGGTGCGGCTGTCATCGCGCTGCTTCCTGCTGCATTCATGGTGCTGTTCAGCTTTGTGCTCATGAACCGCTCGGTGGATCGTTGGTTCTCCCAGCCCACCGCCGAGCTGCGTCAGAACTCCGTGCATGTTGTCGATCAGCTGGCCCGCTATGCCGCCGCCAATGCCCGCCTGGAAGCGCAGGCCATTGCCGTCTCCGGCGCCATGGATGCTGACGATGCCTCGGCCCGCCTGGAACTACACTCTCGCCGCATCACCCTGGAGGATGGTTTCGTTGCCGTCTATACAGCAGAGCGCGTTCCCATCCTGGGCTACCAGCTACCGGCCGCCACCTCCCAGCGGCGCGTGCTCGCCTGGATGGATGATACGGCCACAGCTCAGACCATCCTGCACGGCAGTCTGTCTGCCGATCTGCTTACCGTTGCCCAGCGCACCGATGAACCGGTTCTGCTGATCGGCAATCAGGAGTTCGTCACCGGGCTTGCCGCCACCCCTGCCGGACGCATCGTAGTGGTGGGCATTCCACTGCCACCGGGACTGAGCGAGACAGCCAGCCAGATTCGCGCCGGAGCCACTCGCTACTGGAATCTCTTCCGCTCGCGCAACCGTATCCGCACTACGTACCTGTTCATGCTTCTGCTCATCACAGCGCTGGTCTTCTTCTCCAGCATGTGGCTGGCGCTGTTTCTCTCCAAGCAGATCACCCGTCCGGTCGAGGCCCTTGCCGATGCCATGGACGAGATTGCACAGGGGCGTCTGGAGCGCCGCATTGCTGTCGAATCCAGCGGCGAAATGGCCGATCTCGTAGGCGCATTCAATCACATGGCTGAGGATCTGGAGACCAGCCGTCGGCTTGCAGAGAGCGCCCGCGAGCAGCTCTCCAGTGCCAACCAGCGTCTCAACGAACGCCGACTTGAGCTGGAGACCATCCTTGAAACCATCCCCAGCGGCGTGGCTACACTGGACAGTCAGGGCGTCATCCAGCTTGCCAACCATGCCTTTGCCCAGCTCACACGCAACCCCGAAGAGCAGCAACTCGTTGGTCAGCCCGTCACCGCCTGCTTCCCGTCCGACTGCGGCGACGAGATCGGTCGGCTCATCCGGCGCGCGCGCCGCATGGGCGCAGCCTCAGCCGAACTAGAAACCCGCTGTGCCGGAGCCGCTCCACATCTGGCCGTGACCTGCGCCCGTCTGGACCTGGGTGCAGGCGACGACGGCACCATCGTCGTCCTGGAAGACACCACGGAGCTGCTGCGCGCGCAGCGCCAGATGGCCTGGAAAGAAGCCGCGCAGCGCATTGCCCACGAGGTAAAGAATCCGCTCACACCCATCGGACTCTCTGCGGAGCGAATGCTCCGCCACCTGGACAAACCCACTCCGGAAACGCCCGGCGTTCTGCGTAAATGCAGCGAAGTCATCCTGAGCAGCGTGGCCAGTCTGCGCAGCCTCTTCGATCACTTTGCAGCGCTGGCTGAGTTCCCTGCCCCGCAGCCGCGACCTTCCGCCATTCAGCCCATTGTCGAGCGCGCCCTGGCCATGTTTGCCGGCCGCCTGGAAGGCATCACCCTGCGCGTGCAACTGCAAGAGGAACTCCCGCCGGTTCTGGTCGATGCCGCTGCCATCCAGCGAGCCCTGGCCAACCTCATCGACAACGCAGCCGAGGCCATGCAGAGCAGCCTGGTAAAGGTGCTCACCGTCTCCGCTACGCTCACCACGGATGGCTCCCAGATTGAGGTGGCCATAAGCGACACCGGCAACGGGCTGACCGAGGATATGCGCGAGCGACTCTTTCTGCCGTTTTACTCCACCAAGCAGCGCGGCACCGGGCTGGGACTGTCCATCGCAGCCAAAATTGCTCAGGACCATCGCGGTTCCATCCGCGCTGAATCCAACTCACCGCAGGGAGCGCGCTTCCTGCTCTGCCTGCCGGTGGCCGAACTTGCGCCGGAATCCGCTCCCGAAGCCGCCGCGACGTCGGCCTTCTCCGAAACCGAAGCCACCTCCACCGCATCCAAGTAAGCGACCATGAGCCATATTCTGATTGCCGACGATGAAGCTGAAATCTGTGCCTCACTGGAGGAGATTCTGCGCGAAGAGGGCTACCAGGTAACCACCGTCGGCACCGCCGCCGAGGCTCTTACACTCATGCAGGATGCCGTCTTTGAAGTGGCGCTGCTCGACATCTGGCTGCCGGACCGCGACGGGCTGGACGTGATGCAGGACGTGCAGGCTCTCGCGACGGAATCCCGTCCGGAGGTGGTCATCATCTCCGGCCATGGCACCATTGAAACCGCCGTGCGCGCCACCAAGCTCGGTGCCTACGACTTCCTGGAAAAGCCCCTCTCGCTCGACCGCACGCTGATGGTCGTCCAGCATGCCGTAGAGGCTCGACGCCTGCGCAGGGATAATCTCGAATTTCAGCGCCAGTTCTCAGCTAAAAGCAGCCTCACTGGCGACAGCGTTCCCGCAAAGGCTCTACGTCAGCAGATCCGCCTGATGGCTCCCACCAACGGGCGCGTGCTCATTTATGGCGAATCCGGCACCGGCAAGGAGCGGATTGCCCGCGCCATCCATGCCGAAAGCCTTCGCCGCGACCGCGTCTTTGTGGAGCTGAACTGCGCGGCCATTCCCGAGGCCCACATTGAGGCCGAGCTTTTCGGCTATCGCAATGGGGCCTTCCCCGGTGCACAGGCCGGTGCGGCACAGGACAAGCGCGGTGTTCTGGAGCGCGCCGATGGCGGCACACTTTTCCTCGACGAAGTGGGCGACATGAGCCTGAAGACCCAGGCCAAGGTGCTTAGCGCCCTCGACGAGCAGCGCTTTACCCCGCTTGGCGCAACGCAGCCCATCCGGGTCGATGTCCGCGTCATCGCAGCCACCAACAAGGACCTCGAAGAGGAGATTCAGAAGGGCAACTTCCGTGAAGATCTCTTTTACCGCCTCAACGTGGTTCCCTTCTTTGTGCCCCCGTTGCGCGAACGCAAGCAGGACATTCCGCCGCTGGTGGCTGAGATTCTTCGCGAGCTTGGCCGGGAATACGGTCGTGCCCGCATCGAGATCGAGCCGGAGGCCTGCGAACTGCTCGCCCAGCACAACTGGCCCGGCAATGTCCGCGAGTTGCGCAATGTACTGGAGCGTATCCTCATCCTCAATCCGCGCATCCTTCGCATCGAACGCCGCCACATGCCCACGCTCAGTCATCGCAGCACGGGCGCAGTTCGCGGCAATGATTGGAGCTCCCTGCAGGAGGCTCGCGACGCATACGAACGCGAATACATCCTGAAAAAGCTCGAGGAGGCGCGCCACAACGTGAGCCGTGCCGCCGAGCTACTGGGCCTCGAACGCAGCCATCTCTACCGCAAGATGAAGGCTCTCGGCATCACCACGCGCGAATAGCCGGAACCAGTTCCCGCATCACGGTTGCCGCTCCAGCGGCATCTGCGCCTTCTGGCTCTCCGGTGCATCCGGTCGCATGCTGAAGTCCCACAGCTGCTCGCTCATCTTCCCTGGAGCTGTCAGCTGCACCAGCGCATACTCGCCCGGGGGCAGCGCCGTCGATGGCTGCAGCCGCAGCCACTGTCCGCCGGGCATCTCCGTCGTGTTCACCGGCACCGTATGTTCGCTGGCGACCGGCTTGCCATCCTTGCCGATGCGCACAGTGCCCACCAGCCGCACCGCATGCCGCACTTCCACGCGCACGATGGCAAACCCGGCATGGGCTGATGCTGCACCCGGCTGGTTGTTCTGTGCTGCTGCCTGGCTCGTCTTCACCACCACCGCATCGGCAGCCGCGGCAGTCGGCCTGTCCTCCAGAGAAAGATAGAACTGCGGCTGCCGATCATGCAGCGCCGTGGGTGCCGCAGATCCGGCCACTTCCATTGTCTGTCGCATACCCGTCACCGGCTTGATCGCCGGCACCATGGTCGGCACTACCGACGGCACAAGCGCCCGCAGCAGATCTGTCTTCGTGCTGTTCAGCGTGCCGGACACTGCCGGTATCTCCACCAACTCAGGCCTGCCCTGGTAGTGGTCCAGAGCAAAGACCCCATCGCGATCCGGCAGACGCAGACCGGGCACAATCTCCGGCATCTCGGCATCGATGGCCGCTCGCTTCGCCCCCTCCTCGCGATCCAACTCCGCGGCCTCCTGCATTCCTTCCGAGTTCAGATCGGCCGCCGGACCCGGTTTCCAGGCAAGCGTTGCCTTCCAGTCCACCATCGTCGCCGGAAGCTCCTCCCAATCCTCACGATCGACAGAAAAATACCGTACCCGATCCCCCACAATCTGGTAGCTGCGAACCATCTGGTAGCTGCCGTCGGTCAGGATAAGGCGTCGGTTCCCGCCCACTGCGGCAGCGCCGGGTGCACTGCCGCCCAGCATCTTCCGTCCGGCAGTCGGCGTGGTCTGCGTCTGGTTGCCAATCACAATCCGTGGGTCCTGGGGCGGAAGGTCGGCAGGCGCCACCGCTACCGGAGAGTTCGGCGCATCCGGTGCTGGAGCCGCCTGCGCCGCTCCTGGCAACGCGCCAGCGACGCACAACATCCCAGCCAGCAGCAGGCCCGGCCACACGAAAGCCACTCGGCAAGGCTGGATCTTCCTCCTTGCGCGTATCCACCCATACATGCCAGACATGCAGCTACCTTTCCGGCAACCACCTCACCGCTGCCTGTCTGCAGTGTACGTGGATACAACAATGCAGAAAATCCCTACCCCATCGACCTTTGGACGGAACAAAACGTCCTCGGAAATCGTCCATAGGTTGTGTATCCTGAAGGAAAGCAATGCGCGCAACTGCCATTGCCACTCCATACCGGCATCTGATGCTCGCACCGGTGCGCTGGAACGCAAGCACTTTAACAGAGATGTACTTCCGCTCTTCCCAATTCGCAGCCACCCACACGCGCTCCAGTCAGGCTGCGCGGCTGGCGGCCTGCGTGTGCATGCTGTTGCTCGGCCTCCTGCTGTTTGTCCAGTCCGTCCACGTCCATCCCGCAGGCAGCAATCCGGACCAATGTCCCATCTGCGTCGC
Organism: Acidobacteriota bacterium; assembly: GCA_021809235.1. Taxonomy (GTDB): domain Bacteria; phylum Acidobacteriota; class Terriglobia; order Terriglobales; family Acidobacteriaceae; genus Acidicapsa. Next base: position 6,391 of record JAKBAG010000007.1, on the reverse strand, counting down.
CATGCATTCAGCCGCGCCCGTGCGCACGCATGCTGCGGTACGGATGGTCCGCTGGCACCGCGATCTGGTCGTTTCACCCCGCCAGTCCGCTCCCGCACCGGCGCTGCACTGCACGCTCTACAAGCGTCCGCCGCCCACTGTCTCTGCCTGATTCCACCCGGGATTGCGGCGCGTCGCGCCCCTGTCCCCGGCGACAAAGAAGGGCAGCTATCCGGGCAGGCCGCGCATCGCGCTTCCTCCAGTTATTTCGGGATTGCGGCGCAGATGACCGCAGCAGCACACAGGGAAGAACCCCGCTGCAGTAGCCATATCTCCCAAAGTCTTCCCGAACTCTGTGGCTGCACGGCTCCCAAGACACGGCACACCAGGCGGCACAGAGCCGCGAGGACAGGCAAAGACGCATGCAGAAGATTGGATTCGTTCTCTTCGCCCTGCTGCTGGTATTCTCCACCAGCCACGCAGCTCAGACCACCGGCGCCACCGGCGCCGTCACCGGGACCGTCCAGGACACCAGTGGGGCCGTCATTGTCGGCGCGCAGATTCAGGTCCAGGACCCCGCCACGGGGCTTTCTCGCACCGCCGTCAGTGACAGCAATGGCGAATTCCGCATCCCCAACCTGCCCTTTAATCCCTACCATCTCACCGTCACGGCTCCAGGCTTCAACGCCTACACTCAGGATGTAAACGTCCGCTCTGCTGTCGCCGTCCCCGTAACGGCCCATCTGGCCATTGGAGCCGCCGCCACCACTGTGCAGGTGACCGCCAGTGACCTGCTGGAAACCGACTCCAACTTCCATACCGACGTCGATCGCAAGACCATCGACGAACTCCCGCTGGAGAGCCAGTCCTCCTCACTCAGCTCGCTGGTTACCCTCAGCTCGCCGGGCGTCACGGCAGACTCCAACGGACTTTTCCACGGTCTCGGAGACCACGCCTCCAACTCCTTTTCCATCGATGGCCAGCCCATCACGGACCAGCAAAGCAAGGTCTTCTCCAACCAGCTGCCTTCCAACTCCGTCCAGTCCATGGAGGTCATCGACGGAGCGCCTCCGGCCGAGTACGGCGGCAAGACCAGTCTCGTTATCCAGGTCACCACCCGCTCCGGTCAGGGCGTTACGAAACCCACCGGCAGCGTGACCAGTTCCTACGGCACATTCGGCTCGAGTACCGGCTCGCTCGACCTCAGCTACGGCAGCGACAACTGGGGAAACTTTGTCGAAGTGGATGGCCTGAACACCGGGCGATTCCTCGATCAGCCCGAGTTCCGCGTCTTCCACGACAAGGGCAACGAGGAAAACTTCTTTGATCGCGTGGACACCACCATCAACTCTCGCAACAACGCCCACGTCAACTTCAACTACAGCCGCTCCTGGTTCCAGACCCCCAACTCCTATGACAGCACCAACGTCATCAACATCGTCCAGAACGGAGCCAGCTCCACGCCTGTGACCGGCGCTGTCGGCAGCGCCGATCAACGCTCCCAGATCAATACCTTCGACATTGCGCCCAGCTTCACCCACATCCTCAGCAACTACGCCGTGCTCAACGTAGGCCCCTACATCCGCCGCGACGCCTATGATTACTACCCCAGCAATAATCCCCTCGCAGACAAGGGTGCGCCCAACCTCCAGACCTCCTCGATCGGGCAATCGCGCTCACTGACCAACGCCGGCATCCACGCCGACCTGACCTACACACGCGGTATCCACCTCATCAAGATCGGCGGCAACTACGCCCAGACCTACCTTAACGAGCAGGACACGCTCGGCATCGTGAATGCCCTCTACAACGCGCCCTGCGTCGATGCCAACGGCAATCCCCTGCCCGGCTACAGCAGTCCCACCTCCTGCGGCGGCAATCTGCCCAATCCTCAGTACCAGCAGGTCCTCGGGCCCTATGACCTCACACGTGGAGGCGCTCCCTACACCTTCCGCGGACACACCGACGTCAAGGAGATCGGCGTCTATGCCGAGGATCAGATCACTGTCGGCAACTGGCTGCTCAACCTTGGCCTTCGAGGCGATGTCTACAACGGTCTGGCCGATGCCAGCCAGGCTGAGCCGCGTCTCGGCGTCTCCTACAAAATCAACGCCACCAGCACGGTTCTCCGCGTCTCCTATGCGCGCACCCTCGAGTCGCCCTTTAACGAAAACCTGGTCCTCTCCAGCCAGGGCTGCTCGAATGCTGTCCTGTCACCGCTGCTGCTTTGCTCGACCGGCGTGCAGGGCACACTGCAGCCCGGCTTCAAAAACGAGTTCCATGCCGGACTCCAGCAGGCATTCGGCAAGAACTTCGTCCTCAGCGGCGACTACATCTGGAAGTACACCCATAACGCCTTTGACTTCAGCGTCCTGGGCAACACCCCGATCACCTTTCCCATCGACTGGCACAACTCCAAAATCCCCGGTTTTGCCTTGCGCGCCTCCGTGCCAAACTATCATCATCTGACCGCATACGTCGTCATGTCCTCGGTCGCTGCCCGCTTCTTTCCGCCGCAGGTGGCCGGCGCGGGAGCCACCGTCGGCCAGCCCGGATTGCCCTTCCGCATCGATCACGACGAGCGCTTCAACCAGACCACTCATCTGCAGTACCAGACTCCCGGCCAGTGGCACGGATGGATGCTTCCGTGGTTCGGCTTCAACTGGCGCTTTGACAGCGGTATGGTTGCCGGCTCGGTCCCCTGCTACAACCCGCTTTCCAACGACCCCAACAGCGCCTGCGCCGCCACCTCCACCACGCTCAACGGCCTGCCTGCGGTCATCCTCAGCGGACTGACTGCCGATGAACAGGCCGAGGCAGGACTCACCTGCAACGGCCAGCGCGCCACGCCAGGCAATCCCCTGCCTGCTGTCTGCCTTGCCTCCCAGCTCAGCTCGCGGCTTGTGCATATTCCCGCACCCGGCACCGGCGACAACGACAAGGCACCGCCGCGCATCGCTCCGCGCAACCTCTTCGATGCCTCCATCGGACAGGACAATCTCTTCCGCGGCCAGCACTACAAGTGGAGCCTGAAGCTGACCGCCGTCAACCTGACCAACAAGTATGCTCTCTACAACTTCCTGTCCACATTCAGCGGAACCCACTACGTGACACCTCGCGCCATGACGGCCGAGCTTGGCTTTCACTTCTAGGACCAGCCTTGCGTGGACAAACTGCGCATCCTATCCAACTCTTCATTCTGGCTTCACACCACCTTCAGCCTGTCTTCATCTTCAGAAGACGGGCTGAAGGTGTGACAAAATCTTCACGGGTTTTCCTCGCAGAATTGCCTTCCGCGGATAACTTGCCGCACTCCTGCTGCGTCCTAATCGGCAGGAACGCAGTTCGGTAGCACCGGCTCATCCTGCGCCGGAACGCCACTCCTACTGCGCCCTTCGCTGACAGTTGGCGAAACCCACACCACACTGGCAGCCGCGCACGGTGCAGCCGCCACTCCAGGAGAAGGCATGAACCGCGCCAACCAACTCCGTCGCTCCCTATCCCAGGATCGACTGCTCATTGCACCCGGGGCCTTTGACTGCCTGTCTGCCAAGGCCGTTGAGATCGCCGGCTTCCCCGCGCTGTACATGACCGGTATGGGCACCAGCGCCAGTCGTCTGGGACTTCCCGACTATGGACTGGCTACCATGACTGAGATGGTCCACAACGCGCACGCCATCTCCGCCGCCGTCCAGGTGCCAGTCATCGCCGATGCCGACACCGGCTACGGTAATGAACTGAACATGACCCGCACCATCCACGAGTATGAACGCAGTGGCGCGGCCGGCGTCCACATCGAGGACCAGGTCTTCCCGAAGAAATGCGGCCACCTCGGCGGGAAGCAGGTCATCCCGCGCGCCGAATACATCCGCAAGATTGCCGCTGCCGTGAATGCTCGCCGCGACTCCGACTTTGTCATCATTGCCCGCACCGACGCAAACGCCGTCGTTGGCTTTGACGAGGCCATCGCCCGTGCCAATGCCGCACTCGATGTCGGAGCGGATCTGGCCCTGGTAGAAGCCCCGGAAAACCTCCAGCAGATGGCCGCCGTCCCTGAACTCGTCCATGGACCCTGCGTCCTCAACGTCCTGATCGGTGGCAAAAGCCCTCTGCAGCCGCTGGCCGAAGTCGAATCCATGGGCTACCGCATGGTCCTGCTCTCCGATGCCATGCTTGGTGCCGCTGTCTTCGCCTACGACGCCATGATGGAGACCGTTAAGCAGACCAGCCAGACCCTGCAATTCCCGCAGCGCTTCACGCCGCGTGATCTCTTCGAGCGCTTCGACAGTGACCGCTGGGATGCCCTGCGCCCCAGCGTGGAACCGATGGCAGAGCTGGCTGGCTGAGCCGCTCCTGTCCGTAGCAAAAGCAAGCGGCCCATCTGCTGTTGCAGATGGGCCGCTCATGTCAATCCTGACCTGTCCGAAAGTCAGCTGTTCTCCGCCGGAGCAGTCCCTGCCAGTCGGTGGCTTACTTGCCGCTCTGGGCAGGAGCCGAGGTCTTGATCCCGGAAAGCACAGAGTTGCCGGAGTTGGTGTTGCGCAGATAAAGGATCGTGAGAGAGATCGAGGTCAGCATGAAGACTGCCGCAGCCCAACCCGTCAGCCGGGTGAGCAGGTTGGCCGCTGCACGCGGGCCAAATGCCGTCTGCGAACCCTGACCGCCAAAGGTACCGGCAAGATCAGCGCTCTTGCCCTGCTGCAGCAGAACCACGCCAATCAGAAAGAAGCAAACGATCACATGGACCACAATCACGGCATAGAGAAGAAAATGCATTCGAAATACTTTCTGGAATCGCGTGGAGGGAACGCGTTTCGTGAAAAATTTGGTGCGGAAGGGGGGACTTGAACCCCCACGCCTTTCAGCGCAAGCACCTCAAGCTTGTGCGTCTGCCAATTTCGCCACTTCCGCAGTGTGCAACAGATTGAGTATAGCAAAAACCGGCTGGAACCGGGTGATGGACGGATTGGGCTGGAACTCCATTCCCTACCTCGCGACCCGCACCCGATCAGGCTCCCTGCCCGCTGCCGGCGCTCATCGCCTCCAGAATCTTCTGGAACAGGCGGTTGCGCGTCTCCAACCGGCTCACGGCTCGCGTCACAAACCGGATATGCACGCTCACCGATCCACTATCAGTTGGTCGCAGATTCAGCTCCGCATCCGCTTTGGCATGCTCGTGTGCCAGTGGCCCCAGCGTCTTGTGCCATTCCTTTTCCGCCAGCCTTGAGTCGGCCTCTGTGGCCTCACGCACTACCTGCTGGATGCGCTCCGCTAATGCCAACGTATTCTCCGAACGCGGCAGGTTGATCGTCAGATCATCCCACATCCATTGCTCCTCGGTGGAGAAGCAGTAGTATTGTCCGGTAATCGGGAAGCTGTTCAGCATTGTCACGCGACGGCCCGTGGGATGCGCATTGTCCGGCGAATCCCCCATCTCCAGCAGGGTGGTTCGAAAGAGCCGGATCTCGACGACCTCGCCGAGCGCTCCATTGATCTGCACCAGATCGCCAATGCGAATCCCCCCCTTGCCAATCAGCACAAACCAGCCCACAAAGGCCAGCAGGAAATCCTGAAAGGCTACCGTAATTCCCGCCGTGGCCAGGCCAATGATCGTCGTCAGGTGATCCGGGACCCCAAAGACAACGAGCAGTATCAGCACAATCCCCACCAGTTGAATTGCAACCTCGGCGATTGCCCGCAGGGTATGCAGACGTCGCTGGTCCATGGACGAGCGGCTCGTCCACTGCCTCACCAACGTATCGGCAATCAGCATGCCGATCAGGATCAGTGACAGCCACAGAATCGACTGTGCCACCAGATGCAGCAGAATTCCGTGCTGCAGCTCTACCTGATTGCCCCACTGCCGATAGGTCTGCGCCAGCCGGTTCTCCGTCTGGATGCGGTCATTCAGGATCGCCAGCAGCTCCCGGTAGGCCGCCTGTTTCTGCAGCGTGCTCAGCGCATCCTGCCCGGCGCCCGCCTGCGTTGTGCCCACCTGCCGCAGCAGCATCTGCAACTGTTGCTGTTGCGTGGTCAGCGCGGCAGCATCCTGGGTGGCGCGGATGCGGGCCTGTCGGATGGCCTTACGCCGACTGCTCTGCTGCAGCCAGGCATCGACGCGACTGGCCAGCGTATGGTGTCGCTGCACCGAGATCATCGCTGGATCAAACGGCTTCTGCGCTTGCTTGTCATAGTCCGCCAGCGAGGCCTCTCGTGCCTTCAGTTGTCGCTCAATCTCCGCCCGCGGATCGCCCGATACATGCGCGAGTGCCGCCTCGGTGTCATGCAGAATATCCATATCCAGGCTGAGTTGCGCCTTCCAGATATCCAGATTGCCCGGCAGCTTTTCCGTTGCGTGTCCCGCCTGCGTCGTTCCCGAATGGCTCAGCGCATCCACATGCGCCTGATCCTG
>JAKBAG010000175.1 GCA_021809235.1 Acidobacteriota bacterium | reverse complement strand
CAACCGGCCCCATCAGCTCCGTCGTCAGCGCCTCGATCTCCCGCGCCGACTGCGGCCCGCCGTCAAAGTGGAACATGTAGCCTTCCTGAATCAGCCAGTTGCCCAGGTTTGTTCCGCGTAACAGCAGCCGATGCCCGGCAGGATCCACCAGGTTGCGTCCCTCGGCATGTACATACCCGGTCACCTCTGCGCCTGCGCACGCGCCAGCCATCGCCAGCGCCAAGACCAGCACTCCTGCTATCCCTCTTCCTCGCATCGTCACTCCCTGTCCGCCCCCAGGCCTGTCGGCAATCCGCCGTGGCGCTTTCCATCCGTCGGGCAGGCACTCCATCCGGGAAAAATCCCGCCCCTATTTTGGAAGCCTCACCAATCTATCGCATCGGCATCCTCCCCGGCCAACCGCAGGTGGGTAGGCTGGCATGCCTTCCATGCCGTATAGTGAGCGATGCTGGTGCTTCATCCTCCCGGCATTTTGCCGCGGCGCCTCTGCAGCGGGTCTGCCAGACGGCGCACCGGGTCGAGCACAGCCTTCAGGATCCTCTATGCTCGTCGTCGCACCCTCCATCCTGGCCGCATCTCCCGCAGCTCTGCTGGCTGCGCTAACGCCTTCGCTTACCCTTGCCGAACCGGCCACCTTTGACCTCTGGCAGCGCCTGCTGCTGCTGGCTCTCATCCTCGGCTCTGGCTGGCTCTTCTGGCAGCGCTTCGGCATTGTCGTCCGCCGCATCCTGGCCGCGCGCAAGGACGCCGACTTCCAGATCTTCCCCCTCGGTCGCCGCATCTGGGATTTTTTCTGGGAGGTCCTCTGCCAGGCAAAAGTCATCCGCGAGCGTCCGCTGCCTGGCCTCGCCCATGCCTTCGTCTTCTGGAGCTTCCTGGCCTTTGCCCTCGTCACCACCAATCACATCGCCACCGGCTTCGGCCTCGGCTTCCTCGATCCGGCCGGAGTTTTTGGACGCTTCTATTTCCTGCTGGCCGCCGTCTTCGCCCTGCTTTGCGCCGTCTCGATTGCCGGCCTGTTTGTCCGTCGCTTCTTCGTCCGCCCCATCTGGCTGGCACACAAGGACAACACCGTCTCCGCCGAATCCGGTATCATCGCCGGGCTTATCTTTCTGCTGATGGCCACCTATCTGGCAGCATATTGGGTTCCATCCGGCTCCACGGCGGCACTGGTTCTCTGGTGGCTGCACACTCTCACACTGCTCAGCTTTCTCCCGCTGGTGCCCCACACCAAGCATCTGCATCTCATCCTCAGCCCACTGACCGTCTTTCTCTCCCGCGGCAGCTTCAGCCGCATCCCGCCTCTGGCCGATGACGACGACTTTGGCCTGGTAACTGGTCGCGACATCACCCAGCTGACCGCACTTCAGGTCTACTCCTGCGTTGAGTGCGGCCGTTGCACCGAGCACTGCCCGGCTGCCAACACGGGCAAGGAGCTGAACCCGCGCGAGATCATCCTCGGCCTGCGCGGCTACCTGAACGAATACGGCCCCGGCAGCGAAGAGCCCCTGCTGGGCCGCTACAACTCTCAGCAGGCCGCCTTCCAGTGCACCACCTGCGGCAGTTGCGAGTTTCAGTGTCCGGTCGGCATCGAGCACCTGCCCGTCATCGTCGGTCTTCGCCGCGGCGCCGTCAACACCGGCGAGTGGGAGGATGACCACGGCGGCAAGCTCTTCCTCGCCCTGGAGCGCAATGGAAACGCGCTCGGCATGGCTCAGACCGAACGCGAAAAGTTCCTCGCCCGCGAAGAACTGCCCGTCTTCGACGGCTCCCAGGAGTACTGCCTCTGGCTCGGCTGCATGGGCGGTTACGACCCCAAGGGACGCGAGATCATCCGCTCCTTCGTTCAGGTCATGCGCTTCCTCGGCACCAGCTATGGCGTCCTCCGCCGCGAAAAATGTACCGGCGACCCCGCCCGGCGGCTCGGCAACGATCTTGTTTTCCAGCAGCTTGCCGAAAGCAACCTCGAAAACCTTGCCCAGAACAAGGTCAGGAAGATCATCTCCATCTGTCCGCACTGCGTCCGCACCATCGCGGAGGACTGGAAGGCCTACGGCACTCCGCCGGAGATCGAGCATCACAGCGAATTCCTGGCCCGGCACCAGGCCCGCATGCCCGCACCCGCGGCCCAATCCGGCACCACCGTATTCCACGATCCCTGCTATCTCGGCCGCTATCGCAACGTCTATGACGAGCCTCGCTCCATTGCCGCTGTCTCCGGCACTCTCGTCGAGGCCGAACGCAGCCGCGAGCGCAGCTTCTGCTGCGGTGCCGGCGGCGGACTCGCCTTCCTCGGCGAGGAGCAGGGCGCACGCGTCAGCGAAACCCGCGTCGGACAGCTCGTCGCCACCGGAGCCTCCACCATCGCCGCCGCCTGCCCCTTCTGCAACACCATGTTCCGCGATGCCCTTGCCAGCCGCGGAGACACAGCTCCGCAACTGCTCGACATCGCACAGATTGCCGCTGCTGCGCTTCCTCCGATGCCTGCATCCAATCCAGCAGACGGACAGCCCAGCCCGGTTTGATCCCGAGCTGGCAATCAGGCTTCTACCCAGGCATGCAACTCGGGGCCCTAACGCCGGACCCGATCCTCGAACCACTCAACCCGAACCTCGGAACACAGGAAACTCTCATGAAAATCATCGTCGCCATCAAACAGGTGCCCGAACGCGACGCCCGCATCCGGATCGACAGCTCCGGACGCTGGATCGCGCTCGACGACATCGAATTTCGCATGAATGAATCCGACGCCTACGCCCTCGAAGAAGCTCTGCTCCTCAAGGAAGCTCACGGCGGCGAGGTCATCGTCCTCAGCGCCGGACCCGAGCGCGTCGGCCAGACCATCCGCGAAGCTCTCGCCAAAGGCGCCGATCGCGGCATCCACATCGCCAGTGACTCGCTGGCCAGCCTTGACGCCCTTGGCGTTGCCCGCCTGATGGCCGCCGCCATTGCCGACGAGCACCCCGACCTTATCCTCACCGGGCTGCAGTCCGACGATCTCGGACTCGGCCAGACCGGCGTTATTCTGGCGGAACTGCTCGGCATTCCCCACTCCAGCCTGATCCTCAAGATCGAAAAAATCGAGTCTGGCCTCCGCCTGCTACGCGAGCTGGAGGACGGCTGGTTCCAGCACATTACCCTACCCACCCCCGCCCTGCTCACCATCCAGAGCGGCAATACCAAGCTCCGATACGCCACTCTCATGGGTATTAAAAAGGCCAAGACCAAGGAGCTCCGCACTGTCGACGCCGCCTCGCTCGGCACCGGCTCCCAACCCAGCCTGCTGCTCGACTCCGTCGCGCTCCCCAGCCGCCAGAAAACCACGCAGATGCTGCCCGGAAGCCCCGCCGAAGCCGCTGCCGCACTTGTCGCAAAGCTCCAGCAGGAGGTCCGCGTCCTATGAGCACCGTTCTCGTCTTTCTCGAAGCCAAATCCGGCTCTCCGTCCCGCATCTCGCTGGAGGCGCTGGCAGCAGGAGCTGCGCTGGCCACCGCCACCGGCGCGCAGCTTGCCGCCGCCATGGTCGGCCCCGCCGCGGCCCTGGACTCACTCGGCACCCTCGCGGCTGCCATCTCCATCGAGCACCCATTGCTCGACCGCTACACCGCCGATGGCTACACTGCCGCCTGCGCCCAGCTCGTCGCCCGGCTGCAGCCCGACTTCGTCCTCTTTCCGCACACCTACCAGGTGCGCGACTTTGCCCCTCGGCTGGCCACACGCCTTGGCCGCGTCCTGATCAGCGACGTGACCGCATTCTCCCTGGCCGGCAGCACCGTCACCTTCACCCGCCAGCTCTTCCAGGGCAAGCTCAACGGCCACTACCACTCCGCCGCACCCGCTCCCTGCCTGGTCAGCATTCAGGCCGGAGCCTTCCACGCCGCCGAGCCTGCTCCCACCTCCGTCCCGGTCGAATCCTTCGCCCCGACACTGGAATCGTCCGCTATCCGCACCCAGCCCGGCGAGCCTTTCCGCGCCGCCTCGCAAACCGTCGATCTTTCCTCGGCTCCGCTCATCGTCAGCGTGGGCCGCGGCATCAAGGATGAGGCCAACATCACCCTCGTGCAGGAGCTGGCCCAGGCGCTTGGCGCCGAACTGGCCGCATCGCGCCCCATCTGCGACGCCGGCTGGTTGCCGATGGAGCGGCAGGTGGGCAGCAGCGGACAAACCGTTGCGCCCAAACTCTATCTGGCCGTCGGCATCAGCGGCGCCATCCAGCACCTGGTCGGCATGAAGGGCTCGCAGTGCGTCGTCGCCATCAACAAGGACGAAAATGCGCCAATCTTTGAAATCGCCGACTACGGCATTGTCGGTGACCTCTTCGAGGTCGTTCCTGCGCTCACTGCCGCCATCCGCAAAGCCAAAGGCTGAGCCGCACCCAATCCCCAAATACAAGACGCCGGGCAGCCTCAACTGAGGCTGCCCGGCGCTATTTTCTTTGCTATTCCGCTGACCGACCTCACCTCAGGCCGCAGTTTCCGCTTACAGGCCGGTCATCTTCTCCAGATGCTCCGGATAGCGGTCGCCGACAATCGTGATCTGAGCTGCAGCCTCGTCCAGTTCTCGCAGATCTTCGGCTGCAAGCTTGAGCGCTACTGCGCCCAGGTTTTCGTCCAGCCGGTGCAGCTTGGTTGTACCTGGAATCGGCACGATCCATGGCTTCTGCGCCAGCAGCCACGCCAGCGCCACCTGTGCCGGTGTTGCGCCCAGCGTGCCGCCAATGGAGGCCAGCAGGTCTACCACCGCCTGATTGGCCTTGCGCGCCTCAGCCGTAAACCGGGGCAGGCTGCTGCGGAAGTCATTCTTTGCCAGCTCCGTTCCAGCACCCATGGTCCCGGTCAGAAAGCCCTTGCCGAGCGGGCTATAGGGCACAAACCCAATGCCCAGCTCCTCCATCATCGGGATCATCTCGCGCTCCGGCCTGCGCCACCACAGCGAATACTCGTTTTGCAGCGCTGCCACCGGCTGCACCGCATGGGCTCGCCGCACCGTTTCGGCACCAGCTTCAGACATCCCGAAGTGCTTCACCTTCCCGGCGGCAATCAGGTCACGCACCGCTCCGGCTACCTCTTCAATCGGCACCGCCGGGTCCACGCGATGCTGGTAGTAAAGATCGATCACATCGGTCCGCAGCCGCCGCAGGGAAGCCTCGACTACCGTACGAATCTTCTCCGGACGGCTGTTCACCCCCTGCCAACCCGGACTGCCGTCGGCGTTCAGATTGAAGCCGAACTTGGTGGCAATCACCACCTGCCCGCGCACCGGCTCCAGCGCTTCGCCCAGCAGGTCTTCGTTGGTGTAGGGACCGTAGACCTCGGCCGTATCGAAAAATGTCACGCCGCGCTCGACCGCTGCACGGATCAGTCCGATCATTTCGCCCCGATCCTTGGGCGAGCCGTAGCTGAAGCTCATGCCCATGCAGCCCAGACCCAGCGCCGAAACCTCCAGCCCGCTCTTTCCCAATACCCGCTTTTCCATCGATCTCCACCTTCATTTCTGCGCTTCTGCGCCTGTTTTCCAGGGTTCTGCGGCCATCCTCGCCACGCTGTGCAGCTGCGATAGACCCATCCCGGAAGCATCTCCAGAATAGTGCGGGCAGGAAATCGGCGTGAGTCTGATCCTGCCGATTTTTTGCCTGATCCTGTCCAATACCAGAGAAAAGTACGTACAGTCGCGCGATTGTCGATACCCTGTTTCTGTCGGCCAATGGAAAGGTATAGCTTGTGATATCAGACCTTCAGGAACTCCATCCCCTCTCCAGCGCTCAGGCGCTTCGCCAGCAACTGGCACGCCAGATTCAGCGCCACGCAGCCAGAGACGGACGCAACCCGACCGCCATCCCCGCGCTGACGCTGAATCGGATTTCCGATCCCACGCCTTGCGTTTCCGTTACGTATGAGCCGCGTCTGGTGGTCTTTGTGCAGGGCGAAAAGCGCATTCAGATCCACCAGACCATGCTCTGCTGCAACAGCTCCACCTACCTGCTGGCTGCCGTGGATATTCCCGTACTCAGCCAGATCACGCAGGCCAGTCCGGATCGTCCGATGCTGGCCATGGCCCTCCAGCTCGACCTGGCAGAGATCCGCCGTATCGTCGTACGGAGCGAGCTTCGTTTCCCCGCTACATCGCCGGCTACCTCCGCCATCGTTGCCGGCATCACCTCCGCCAGCCTGCTTGAACCCTGCCTGCGCCTGCTGGGCTTGCTTGACCATCCGGAAGACATTCCCTTCCTTGGCCAGTCTATCCAGCACGAGATTCTCTATCGGCTGCTGCGCGGCGACCATGGAGCACAGTTGCAGGCCATTG
>JAKBAG010000006.1 GCA_021809235.1 Acidobacteriota bacterium | reverse complement strand
TGACGTGGCACGCTATCTGCTGCCACTGGCGACGAATACGTCGCTGGGCCAGATTGTGAATGCACGAACGCTGGAGACGCAGGTCTCGCGCCTGCTGACCAGCGAATTTGCCGAGATCCGCCAACTGGGCGAGCGGCTGCGCGAAGCCGCAACCGGGCCGGCGTGGAATGTGCAGGGCGAAGCCGGTGCTGCGCTGCAAACCCGACTGCAGGCTGCGGTCGCGGACAACCCCGCAGCGCTGGATGCTGCGCTGTTGGATGAAGTCGGCCAGTTGCTGACCCGGCCCGTGCATGCCGCGCCCACGCTGGTGAAATATGCCCAGCCCAATCCGTATGAGGCCGCAACGCGTAGCGAACTGCGGCAGGCCGCAGCGGAGCTGCTGGGTAACGTGGCCATTGCCGCCGCGCCGGTGGTGGATCTGGTGGAGCGCAGCGAGTCCCTGGAAGTGGAGATGGCTGCAACACTGCTCTACTCCGCAAGCCACCACAGCTACCGCCAGATTCGCGATCTGGTAGCAGAGCTGCCGCAGGCACGGGTGGAGGAGATCCTCGAGATGGGGCTGCGCCATCGCGGACGTCATGATGAGCCGCTACGCAGCTTCCATGCCGGGCAGGCATTACGCTTCGACATTCTGATGGACATTGGCGGATTCCGCGATATGCATCGCCACCGGCGCTGCACACAGATTGTGCAGGAGTTCACCGCGCTGCATGGATGGGAGACACCTGATGCCGGCGACCTGGGCAGCGACGTACTGCTGCTAAGCGAATCGGGTGCGCTGGAAGACTACGAAGCAGCCTGCCGGGAGGCCTTTGCCGCGAGTGCGCAATTGGCTGCCAGCGGTGTGCCGGAGGCGGCACAGAGTGCGCTCTATCTGCTGCCACTGGGAACCCGAATCCGATCGCTCTTCAAGATGGATTTTGCCGAGGCACAGTACATCAGCGAGTTACGCAGCGGTGCGGCGGGACACTTCAGCTACCGGCGCGTGGCCTGGGAGATGTATCAGGCCTTCGCACGGCAGCATCCGACGCTGGCCCGGCACTGGCGCGTGACAGACTTTACCCAGCCGATTGACCTGCTGAAGCGATAGCCGGCTGGGGGAGAATCATTCCTGCCGCAGGCTGCGCTGGAACAATCAGGCTGCGGCAGGGGAGAACGATCGTGAGCGCGGTCAGTCGCGATGCGCGGCGCGTGCGATAAGCGTGGCAGAATAGGCCGCACCGAAGCCATTGTCGATGTTGACGACAGTTACGTTGGGCGAACAGGAGTTCAGCATGCCCAGCAGCGCCGTGGCCCCGCCAAAGCTGGCTCCGTAGCCGACCGAAGTGGGCACGGCAATCACGGGCACTCCGACCAGTCCGCCCACCACGGAGGGCAGTGCGCCTTCCATTCCGGCGCAGACGATGACCACATGCGCAGCGGCCAGTTGCTCACGCACAGCCAACAGCCGATGCACACCGGCAACACCCACATCGTAAAGGCGAGTGACGGCTGCGCCAAACAGCTCCGCGGTGACCGCTGCCTCTTCTGCGGCGGGCAGGTCGCTGGTTCCGGCACAGAGGATCGCGATGCGACCCCGCGGTTCTGCTGGCTGGGACTGGCGCAGCGTGATCGCGCGCGCCGTGGCATGGTGCTGCGCAGCGGGAACAGTATCCAGCACGCTGGCGACTGTCTCGGCATCGGCACGGGTGGCCAGCACATCGGTACCTGAGGCAGCCATGCGCGCAAAGATTTCGCTGACCTGCCGGGGCGTTTTGCCTGCGGCAAAGATCACTTCCGGAAGTCCGTGGCGCAGGGCACGATGGTGATCAATGCGAGCATGACCAATGTCCTCAAAGGGCATGCGAACAAGGGCCTCCGTAAGCTCGCCGGCGGCAGCTTCCGCGGAGGTGGCACCTGTTTCCACGGCAGAAAGCAACGTCAGCAGGGCGGAGCGGTTCATGACACAACCTCCGGGGATGCATTGGCCTGGGATGCGACGGACCAGGCGGCAACGGCGGCCTGATGCACCGTCTTCAGCGGCATGCCATGAGCCTCGGCGGCTTTGCGGCAGTCCTCAAACTCCGGCGCGGCATTCACGACCTCTGCCCCAAGTAGGCCGAGCTTGATGCGAATGGGACCGTAGGCAGTCGGCACCGTCTGGTGACGCCGGGCAAGGACACGCCGCTGCTCCTGCCGCGTCCGCAGCCCCAGCGTGCTGGTCTCGCGAAAGATCATGGCCTCAAGCCGTGCCGCATCCTGCGGCTGGGCCAGCACGATGAGCAGCGTGCCGGGGCGACCCTTCTTCATCAGCACCGGCGTGAGCATCGTATCCAGCGCACCGGCAGCAAGAAGCCGTTGCGCGGCATGGGCCTGCAACTGCGGATTCAGGTCATCCAGCGCGGCCTCCATCACCACGATCGTCTCGCTGTCCGGCTGCCCGGCAGCGTGGCCCAGCGAGAGACGCAGAACGTTGGGAAATCCAGCCGGGTTGCGCGTGCCGGCCCCGTAGCCAATGGTATGAAAGGCGACCGGTCCGGAGATTAGCTGCGGCTGGAGCGAACGCAGAATGGCCGCGCCGGTCGGCGTGGTCAGCTCCTTCTGCAGATGCGCGGAGTAGGTGGGCAGCCCGCGCAGCAGACTTGCGGTTGCCGGAGCTGGCACGGGGAAGGTTCCATGGGCGCATTCGACCATGCCACCCCCCACGTTGATGGGGGAAACCTCCCATAGCAGCGGACCTTCGCGTTCCAGAAACTCGATAGCGGCACTGGCGGCAACAATATCGGCGATGGCATCGACGGACCCCACCTCGTGGAAGTGAATGGTGTCTTCGGGTACGTTGTGGATACTGGCCTCTGCTGCACCGAGCAGCGCAAAGATATGCAGCGCGCGCTGAGCAACACCGGCAGCAAGCGGCGCGGCGGCAATCAGTCGTCGAATCTCGGCCAGGGATCGGCCATGCGTATGGCCCTGCTGCGGCGCTTGGAGATGTTCCGATTCGTGCGGATGGGTGTGGGGGTGGGAGTGGGTGTGAGCATGGGAATGGCCGGGCGCCTGTTCGGCTGCCTCGGCTGCATGGCCATCCACCAGCACCTCAAAACGCATGGCTGCGATGCCGCTGCGATCCACCCGGGAGGCACGCAGCGCGGTGCCGAGCTGGAGAGCAGCCACTGCCTGCTCGATCTCCTTCCAGGGCACGCCGGCATCGACGGCAGCAGCCACAAACATATCGCCGGCAATTCCGGCAAAGCATTCAAGCCGGGCAATCCGCATGGTCAGTGGATCTCCGTCTGCGCTGCGCCCAGGGCGTCCACCGGCAGAATTGCATTCATCGATCCCGAGCGGTATCCCTCGGTATCGAGCGTGACGTAGAGAAAGCCGCAGGCGCGGACGGCGCGGCTGATGGCATCGAAGACCGGCAGGGCTAGAGCGCGGGGCAGTTCCTCGCGGGCAATCTCAATCCGCGCCAGCGAACCGTGGTGGCGCACCCGGACACGCGCAAAGCCAAGGCTATGCATTGCCTCCTCGGCACGCTCAATCTGGGTGAGCGCTTCGGCCGTGACCGGACGTCCGTACTCCACGCGCGAGGCCAGGCAGGCTGCGGCCGGTTTGTCCCAGATGCGCAGGCCGGAACGCTGGGCCAGCGTCCGAATCTCTGCCTTGAACAAACCCGCCTCTGCCAGCGGCGCCCGCGCCTGATGCAGGGCTGCTGCCTGCTGCCCGGGACGAAAGTCGCCGCGATCATCGAGGTTCATGCCGAAGGCAAGATGCGCAAAGCCTAACTGCTGCCGCAGCGTCTCCATCTGGACAAAGAGTTCCTGCTTGCAGTGGAAGCAGCGCTGGGCATCGTTGCGGACATAGTCGGGATTGTTCAACTCGGCGGTGTTCAGCACGCGAACGGGAATCTGGTGATCGTGAGCAAAGGCAAGCGCAGCGGCAAGCTCGGCTCGCGGCAGGGAGGGGGAATCGGCCAGCACCGCAAGCATGCGGCTGCCCAGTACCCGGTGCGCCGCCCAGGCCAGAAATGCCGAATCCGTACCCCCGGAATAGGCCACAAGAAGGCCGTCCAGATCGGCAAGGATCTGGCAGAGCGCTTCGTGTTTGGCATCCATCTCCACATCCCTCATGGTACCCCACATCGCGTCCATCGGACTCGCGATGAAGCCAAGACGCAAGCCATGGCCGGGTGCGAATTGCTCGAAGAAAATGCTGGTCACCCTGCTTAGAAAACGCTTACAATAAGCGCGCACGTCGGGCTGCAACCTTCCCTGTTGCCAGCCGGAAGATGAGGTCCACATCCATGTCCGCATCCACGTCCATAGCTACGCCCATGCCGACCCAATCGACTGCTGTACCAGCCCAGGGCAGCACCGGATTGTCTCAGGACAGCAACTCTCTGGCTCTGCTTCGCAACCTCCGGACGTATGTCGCTCGGTTGACCCTCCTGCTGGTCGGCACCCTCGTTCCAGCGTTGCTTCCTGTTCTGTTCCCTGCTGCTACCGCTTCCGCACAAAGCCCCGCAACCGCCGTGCCTGCGCCGCGACTCCTGCAGCAAAACGGGCATTACGCTCTGCTGGTGAATGGCAAGCCGTTCCTCGTGCTCGGCGGGCAGATCAACAACTCCAGCGCCTGGCCTGCAACGATGCCGGATGTATGGCCACTGATGGCCGCCATCCATGCCAATACCGTGGAAGCGCCGGTGTATTGGGAGCAGATGGAGCCGAAGCCGGGAGACTTCGACTTCAGCAACGTGGATATGCTGGTGCAACAGGCGCGCGCGCATTCGATGCATCTGGTGCTGCTCTGGTTTGGCACCTGGAAGAATGGCGAGGATCACTATGTGCCGGAGTGGGTGAAGTCGAATCCGGCAAAGTATCCCCGTGTGATCGACGAGCGCGGCGAGCCGATTCAGGTACTAACGGCCAACTCCGAAGCCAACCTCGACGCGGATCGCACTGCCTTTGTCGCGCTCATGCATCACCTGGCTCAGATCGATCGCGACACCCATACCATCCTTCTGGTGCAGGTGGAGAATGAATCCGGCTCCATCGGGGCCGTACGGGACCACTCGCCGCAGGCTAACCGAGAGTTCGACGGACCGGTTCCGCAGGCAGTGCTCGAGGCCATGCACAAGTCGCCGGGCAGTTGGCGACAGGTCTTTGGGTTCGCAGCGGACCAGTATTTCCAGGCCTACTCCGTGGCCCGATACATCAACGCCATTGCCGCAGCGGGCAAGAAAGAATTCAACATCCCGATGTACTGCAACGTGTGGCTGCAGTATCCGCGCGGCTACCAGATTCGCGGCTACCTGCTGCCGGGCTTCGACTATCCAAGCGGAGGACCGGTGCAGTCCAACATTGCAATCTGGAAGGCGGTGGCACCCTCGATTGATATGCTCGGACCCGATCTCTATAGCTCGGATCGCGGCTTTGAGCGCACGGTGATGGAGACCTATCGTCGGGCGGACAATCCGCTGTGGATTCCGGAGACCGGCTCGGATAATGCCTTCAGCGCAGAGTTCTGGGAGGCGCTGGGTCGTGGCGCTATCGGCTTCTCGCCCTTTGGAACCGACCAGACTGGCTGGACCTTTCAGCCGGGGGATATTCCCCATTCCCTGGCAGCAAATTATGCACTGATCGGTCCCATCGATCAGGAGGTGGCGCAGCTGAACCTGGAGGGTAAGTTACAGACTGCGGCGGAGGAGCTGGGCACGACGGAAGAGACGCTGCACTTCGGCAGGTGGAATGCATTCGTTGGATTTGGCGCACGCCAGCCGGACGGGGAGGCACATGCTCCCGGCACAGCGCATCACGATGGCCATGCTCTGGTGGCTCAGATTGGTCCGGATGATTTTCTGGTGACCGGAACCAACTGCCGCGTGACGTTTCTGTTGGCTCCGGGGCAGGTCGGCCACATGCAGATCCTGCGCGCAGAACAGGGCAGCTATCACGGATCGGAGTGGAAGCCGCAACGCATCCTGAATGGCGACCAAACAGATCGTGGCATCAACTTCGGAAGTGGAATCCAGTATGTGCAGGTACACCTGGGCACGTACTGAACCGCCGACGGACGCTCCTCACACACGCGGCAGCAACCGCAGGCTCGCTTCGGCTTCAACCAGCCAGCTGTGCCAGCATCTGAGCCATCGACAACGGTGCAGCCGCCTCGGTATTGCGCGGCATGCCCGGACCAACCAGCATGGCCTGCTGATGCGCCTGACTCCAGACCAGCAGCGCGCTTTGTTCAGCTCCGGCAAGCCGCTGCTGATCGACCCACGCATAGAAGGCTCCCATATCCGCATCAACGAGCGAACCGGCAGGATCAGGAGCATTACCCTGCGTCTGGCCGGAGAGCATCTCGTTCATGTTCAGGCTGTGCTGGCGCGGTGCGTAGCGAAGGACCAGCGTGACCGGCTGAGCGCGGCGCAGCGCCTCCCGCGCAGCCCACTGCACAAACGTCGTACTGAAGATCTGCGTTCCGGAGCCTTCCGTGAGCACGTCCAGCTGAAAGCGCCGGAAGGTTTCTCCGGTGGTGTCGGATGGCCAGTGCAGGGACCGGGGCGTGATCTCTGCCAGCGTGGTCCGTAACTGTTCCGGCCCGCTGTTCGCAGTGCCAAGTATCTGCTGAATACGCTGGAGCAACTGCACGCGGACAGATCGCAGACCTTCGTAGGAGGTCGTGTCCAGGTGCCCGGCCAACGATGGATCGGCATCGGCTCCGTCAATATAAATGTGGCCGGATGGGAGTGGATGCAGTTGAGCGCGGCGCTTCCCATGAGCAACCAACGTGGCCCAGCCATCGGCATCCTGCACCTGAGGCACAAAGACGCCGTGCGGACGCAGTTTGCGGAAGAGCGGATAGCCCTGCTGCTGCAGGGCCGCATCGAACACTACAAGGGTGAGCCGCGGAATAACTGGCGGCTGCTCCGGTTTAGCCTTGCGCCAGGCGAGTGCATAGAGCTTGGCGCTCTGGCGAAAGCCGTCAATCTGGTGCGTGGACCAGAGTGAGGCGGTCAGAGCATCGAGAAACTGCTGCGGCTGCCCCACCCAGTCGATGTTGCGCGCAGAATCCGGCAACCGGACTGCGGCAAAACCGGAGAGCAACTGCCGTCGCGAGGTCTCGTCCAGCGAAGCCAGAAACGAAAACTGATCCCGGATTGCCTGCTGTTCGGCAGGAAATCGCCAGTCATATTCACGGCACTCGCGCAGCAGCAGTGCGGCAAACACCAGGGGCAGCGCGCGAAGGACGGCAAGCTGCCCGGCAACCAGTGCGCGAGCCTGCGGCGGATATCCGGCAAAGCTGTCCGTCGTGAGCTGTGCGGGCTGCATCAGAGCACCTCGGGGAGCACGCGGCCCTGCGCACGAGGCGTGGCAAAGCCCATCTTTGCGCCGATGGTTGGCACCAGATCGGTGGACTGAACCGGACGATCCACCACGGCCCCGGCGCGAATCCCAGGCCCGAGCGCCATCATCCACGTTGTGCGGGACAGGGCATCGCCAGTGCGGTGATGCTGGAATCCATTGCCACCGGAGTCAAAATCGGAGTCGCGACCAAAGTCCGGCAGAACCAGCATGGTCGTGCGCCCGGCATACTCAGGTTCGCTTTGAATCGTCTGCCAAATCTCCGCGCACAGGCGATCGGAGCGGCGAATCCCCTCCACATACAGCGAGTAGGCGCCGGAATGTGCCACATCCATATCGTGCAGTGTGATCCAGAGCAGGCTGGGCGCGTGCCGACGCATGAGCTGGTGTGCGACATACACCGAAAGCTCATCGGCGCTGCTCAAACTGCGCGCGTGCTGCGTAAATTCCTCCACGGAGAGCTTGAGCATGGAGTCCAGCTGCTGCAACTCAAACTCGCCGCCCTGCAGGTCCGGGGTATAGTAGGGATCCTCGTAGTTGTCGCGCAGCAGGTGCGAAAATGCGCCATGGTGAGCGCGGGGCAGCGCGGCAGCCAGCAGATGCTTGGGCAGGATGACTCCCGCTCCCAGGCCTGCTCCGTAGCCGCGCGCGTCGCTTTCTCCAATGCGATTGAACCCATTGCTGGGTGCAACCACCCAGGCATCGGTAGGAGGCCGATGCAGCGCCTTGCGGTAGTACTCGAAGACGGTGGGATTGGCCGGCGCAGTGGCGGCAAAGTTATTGAAGGTCTCATACGCACCGGTTGCGAGGCTGGCTGTGGCCACGTAATGGCCGAGAATGCCCCGGTTGACCACTTGCGTAAAAAACGTTGCCTGCGGAAGCAAGGCGCCGATGAGGTGCGGAATATTCTCCTGCCCGTCCGGCGCAAAGGTCTCCTCATCGCGTGCGCCACCGCCGAAGGTGACAA
This sequence comes from Acidobacteriota bacterium, assembly GCA_021809235.1. Lineage (GTDB taxonomy): Bacteria > Acidobacteriota > Terriglobia > Terriglobales > Acidobacteriaceae > Acidicapsa. The sequence continues at coordinate 19,821 of JAKBAG010000006.1, read as the reverse complement.
CAACTACCTTCTGTTCGCGGGCTTTGGCGGCTGCGCGGAGCGGCATCATGCCCAGCAGCGGCGCCGCCGCGCCCATCCGTCCGGCTGCGCGTAAAAACTCCCTGCGATCCATCGCAACCTGTTGCGTGGCCTGACGAAACTGGGCCGGGAATGATCGGTTGCTCATTGCATCTTCACCAGGAACGTGGTCACCGAGCGCAGGCGGTTCTCCACCTCGGCGTGTTCCGCCTTGCTGAATTTGAGTTCGAGCGCAATCTCCTGCTGTGCCTGCTGACGGTTTCCGGCATGATTGTAAGCCAGCGCCAGTCGATAGTGGGCCGTGGCATAGTCCGGCTTCAGTGCAATGGCAGCCTTCAGCGGGTCAATGCTTTGCTGCCACTGGCGCTGCTGCTGGAGCAGCAGTCCCATGGCAAAGTGTGCCTCGGGCATCTTCGGATCGGCACGCAGTGCCTGGACCAGCAGAGTATGAACCGTTGCCAACTGCTGCTGCCCCTGAGGCTGATGCAGGATGCTGGTGGCGGCGTAGGTGGCAATGACCGCATTTGCGGGATGACGCATCGCAAACTGGACCAGCGTTGCACACTCGGGACGAATCCCCTCAGTGAGTACAGTACAGTCGCGCCCCAGCAGTTCGGCGTAAAGAGCGTTATCCGGCGACTGCTGCAGCAGGCTGGCGAAGATGGGAATTGCTTTGTCGTAATAACTGCCGCCATAGTAGGCCACACCCAGACCGAGTTGCATCCGCGTGCTGGTGGGATACCGCTTGACGCCGGCTTCAAACTCCTGAATCGCCGGATCAAAGGTCCAGTGCCGCAAAAACTCGATTCCCAGCAGGAAGAGATTCGGCTCGCTGGGATCGATCCGCGCAGCAGCCGCATAATGCACGGCGGCATCCTTGTATTGCGCCAGCGACTCATCCACATCGCCCAGCAGTGACTGCGCCTCCGCGGAGTCCTCCAAGCCCGGCATGCGTGCCAGCAAGGGTTGCGCGGCCGCAGCATTGCCTGCCTGGAACTCCGCCAGCGCCGTGTTGTAGAGCAGGGTGGGATCGTCTGCATTGCCTGCCAGCGCCGCGCGAAATGCCACCACTGCAGCCTTGGGCTGGTGCACGAGCATGAGCGCCTGGCCCAGCGCACCTTGCGTGGAGGCGTTCTGCGGATCCAGTTGCGCACTGCGCTGCAACGCGTGGACGGCAGCGTCATTCTGCTTCAGCTTGAGATAGGCAGTCCCCAGATTGGCCTGCGCCACGGCAGAGTTGGGGTCATCCTGAGTGGCATCCCGAAGATACTTCAGCGCTGCCGACAGATCCCCCATCTGCGCGCAGGCCAGTCCAAGAGACTCATCTACGGAAAAGGTGTGCGGATGGCGCGTTTGGAGCTGCTGCAGCAGGCTGCGCGCCTGGGTCGGTTCTCCGGCCTGCATGGCTGCCATTGCCTGCTGGAAGCGTTGATCGTCGCTGGCTGGGGAGTGGATTGAGGCTGAGCCGGGGACGCGAGGCGGACCCTGCGCACCGAGCCCAACAGCAGTGCAGACCACAGCGCCCAGCAGGAATGCGGCCGAGCGCAGATGCGATGTCATGTGGAGAACCATTCCGGGAGTACTCCCAATGCGGGGCGGCAAGCCGCCCCACACCGTGAAGTCTAAATCAGAACTGATACTTCATTGCGAACTGGAAGAAGCGCGCGTCCGGAGTAAAGTTCTGGAAGAAACGAGGCGAGGAGATTTCGCCTCCGTTGGAGTTGATATTGGTGACGCTGGGAATGCCGTAGGCCGGTGTGTTCAGCACGTTGAAGATATCGGCACGGAACTCCAGATACTGCTTGCGGAAGGTGGGGAACTGCTTGAAGACGGACATATTGATCCGCTCATAGCCGGGCCCGTAGATTTCGTTGCGCTTGCCGCCAAGCAACTGCAGTACCTCAGAGCCTGCCGTTACCTGAGCCGGATACTTGTAGCCAGGCTGCGGCGTGGTGTAGCTGCCGTTGTAGGGCCCGGGGCTGATCTCCGTACCGGAGACCGGGTTGGCAAAGGCGCATGGGTTGTACCAGTTCTGCAGCGTCTTCACCTTCGCCGGGCAGCTCACGTTGGGATTGGTGGGGTTGGGACTGCCACCGCCCTTGTAAGGATCTCCAATCAGAATGGCGCGCGTTCCACCGCCGGACGGACCGGTGTTGTTGGGATAGACGGTGAAGGGATTGCCAGTCTGGGCGAAGAAGGTCAGGTTGGTGGACCAGTCGCCGACTATCGCATTCAGCACTCCGTTGTGATTCAGGAAGGTGCGCCCTTTGCCAAACGGAAGATCGTAGTACGCGTTAAAGGTAAAGCGTTGCCGCACGTCAAACGGTGAGTTGCTGTAGTCGCTGCGGATGGGTAGCAGGTTGTTATTCCTGTATCCGCCATCTCCGGTGCTTCCCAGTGGCGTAGGTGCATCATCGAGCGAATGCGCCCAGGTATAGCTGGCCAGGAAGTTGATCCCGTGCGACATGCGCTTCTCCAACTTGGCCTGCAGTGAGTTGTAATTGCTCTCGCCGGCATAGTTGGTGTAAGCGGTCCCGCCAAAGTCCGGGAATGGACGGTAAATCTGTGAATTGACCGAAGGATTGGTCAACGCGAAGGGACTGTTGGGATCCGGAAAGACCTGCAGATGGCGGGAAACATCACCCACGTAGGACAAGGTCATGGCCAGATCGGCATTGAACTGGTGCTGATAGGACAGGTTGTAATCTTCCGTGTATGGCGTCTTGGTGTTTTGGTCCGATCCGCGCAGCGCAGGCGTGGAGATGAAGTTCGCCAGACCGTTTGCCAGCTGCGTTGTGAATCCATTCTCCAGCGAGATGCCGCCATAGGCCGGATCACTGATGCTTGGGCAGTTGTTGGCAACGCAATTCGGTGCCGGGAAGGTATCCGTGAACTGGAAGGGATAGTTTTCGCCCAGGTTCGGATAGTATCCGGTACTCTCCAGGCCACCATAGAAGATGCCATAGCCACCGCGCACAACATCGTTGTCATCCAGCGCGTAGGAGAAGCCGAATCGCGGCGCAAAATTTGTCTTCTGCGCGTTGATCAGGGCCGGATTATCTACGTATTGAAGAGTGATGTTGTCCTTGGCCAGCAGGTTGGTAAACAGTGAGTTGATTGGATAGTTCCGCTGCTGGGAGGGAATCTCAAAGACTGCCTTCCCAAAGCCGGGTCCGACGGGCCCGTCGATGTAGTAGCTGGCCTGATAGCCGCCCACATCCTTGTAGGGCTGGTAGTAGTCGTAGCGCAGGCCCAGGTTCAGCGTGAGCTTGCTATTGACGCGCCAGTCATCCTCAAAATATCCGGCGCGATACCAGTGCGCATCACCGTTCTTGAACTCATTGGAGATTTGTGCGCTGTTGTTCTGGTCGGCCAGGAAGTCAGCCACACCATATCCGGTGAAGTTGGCGTTCAGATTGCTTGTATAGGTTCCGGTGAAGCTATACGTGCCACGGGGAAATGGCGGCTGCAGCGTGGAGAAGCGTACGCTCTGGAAGTCCACACCCATGCGAAGCGTATGGTTGCCGACTACCTTGGTTACGTTGTCCAGAATCTGGAAGACGTTCTCATGCTCATCGGTGACATAGAACGTGGTGCTGCCGAAGTTGGAGATGCCACCGATGGAGACGTTGGGAAGGCCGCCGTTCTGAGGGAAATCCGGACCATACGGAATGCCGCCAAGACCCAGTGTCTGCGCAATGTTCGTGTTGGCATTCGGCTGCACATAGCCATCATGCAGATAGTTGTAGCCGAAGCGGAATTCGTTGGAGAGCGTAGGCGTGAAGACGTGCGTCTCGCTCAGGACGAAGTTTTCGCCCAGATTGATGATGTTCCCGTCATTGCCAAAGCCACCGCCGTCGAGAATGGGACCAAGCGGCGGAAGATAGTTGCCCGGTTCATGGTAGTAGCTGAAACGCGCAAACATCTGATCGTTGTTGGTCGCGTTGTAGTCCATGCGGGTATCCCACTGGAAGGTGTTGTCCGAATCATTCGTGTTAATGACGTAGTTGTTATACGTCTTGCCAGCATTGGCATTCGGCATGGGATAGAGATTGAGAATGTTCTGCGCTACCTTGCTGATCTGTCCGGGACAGAAGACGTTCTGCTGCCCGTTGCACTGCAGCAGCGTTCCATTCTGCTGGTTGGGCTGGTAGAGGTAGATCGGCTGCGCGGATCCGGTCAGCGAGGTGCTGAGCAACTCACTGAAGTTGCCCTGCCGCATCAGGGCCGTAGGCACGGTGAGCGTCTGCGTGTTGCCGAAGATGATGCGGTTGGCCTGTACATCGCCGAAGAAGAAGAGCTTATTTTTCAGAATCGGGAAGCCCAGAGTCGCACCGAACTGATTCTCGTGATAGTTGGGAACGGTGAGCGCGTTGAAGTTTTTAGAGTCGAGAACGGTATTGCGGAAGTACTCCCACAAATCCCCGTGAATTTCATTGGTTCCGGACTTGATGGTGGCGTTCACCACGGCACCGGCTGAGTGGCCGAACTCCGCACTATAGTCGCCGGTCTGCACCTTGAACTCGGAGAGCGCGTCCGGGGGAGGCTGCACCACGTAGCTGGCACCGTTGGCAAAGTCCACCACGTTCACGTTGTTGTCCACGCCGTCCAGGATGAAGTTGTTCTGCTCGGCGCGCTGGCCGTTGGCTTCAAAATCTCCCTTGCCGCCGCCGCGTGAACCTTCTGCAGGAGATGTTCCAGTGGACAGTTGAGCGATATAGACCCAGTTACGCCCGTTCAGCGGAACATGGTTGATGGTCTGTGCAGTCATGACCTGGCCGACCGAGCCACTCTGCGTCTGCAGCAGTGGCGGAGCCGTAGTGACGGTGACCGTCTCAGTCACCTCGCCGGGCTTCAGCGCCAGGTTCACGTTCAATCGCTCCTGCACCTGGACGACCACATTTTCCTGCTTTGTGGTCTGAAAACTGGGCGCACTGGCGGTAATGGTATACGAGCCGATGCGAATCGGCGAAAAGGTGTAGATGCCAGCCGAATCGCTCTTGGTGGTGCTGGCAAAGCCTGTTTCCGTGTTGGTGATGGTGACGGTTGCGCCGGGCACGATCGCTCCGGAAGTGTCGGTGACTACGCCGGTGACAGCGCCCGTATCCAACTGGGCCCACGCACCGAGAGGAAGGATGAGAAATCCGATCAAAACCAGAAAGCGGAAACCCAGCCGGGAGAGTCTCATGGATGCCTCCAGTAAAACGTTTTCTTTTAGAACTACCCGCATCGGTTTGCTCAACGATTCACCGCGTGCCTGTACCTGCAATTTAAGTGAAACCGTTTACAGGTGCTTCGCGCTTCACAACACAAAATGCACCCAACCAATGCGTTGAACATGTTTACTGGAGCCAAATCTCGCTTGTCAAGCGCATTTCGGTGGATTTCTGGAAATATTTTTTAGGCGTATCCTCCCTGAAAGTTCCCTGCATTTGCCATCCACGATACCGTCATGCCGGAATCGATTTACTGGAATTTCTCCCCGCCGGATGCACTCACCGGCGAGCAGCCTTCCGGTTGGGGCGGTTTGACTTCCCGGGCTGGGATTCTTCACTCTGTTGGCTGACCGATGACGACCAACGGAAGCAATCGGAAGTGGAAAGAGTGCGCAGGCCCGGAGCTGGCGACGTCGGCCATCACACGCCGACAGCTGCTGCAAACGGGTACGGTCGCTTTCGGAGGAGCGCTCGCAGCATCGCCGCTCCTGGCTGCCAAGCCGTTCCAGCAAGGCATGACCGATCCTGAAAATCCTCCACAGAAGGAAGCCTCTTCACAAACGCCGGTCGCAGCGCAACGCATCCATCAGTCGGCCTGTCGCTGGTGCTACTCCGGCCTCAGCCTGGACGATCTGTGCGCCGCCGGAGCCGCCATGGGACTGGCAGGCATCGATCTGCTGCAGCCTGCTGAATATGCCATTCCCCGTCGTTATGGGCTGGTCTGCACGATGGGCTATGCCGACGCCGGAGAGATTACGCGCGGGTTGAATCGTGTGGAGCATCATGCAGCGATTGAGGCCGGACTGCGCCGGAATCTGCCGCTGGCGCAGCGCGCCGGAGTCCGGCGCGTGATCACCTTTGCCGGGCTGCGCGATGGCATCTCAGACGAAGAAGGGATGCGGAACACGATCGCCGGACTCAAGCGCATGAAGCCCCTGCTGGAAGACCACGACATCCAGCTCTGTCTTGAACTGCTGAACAGCAAAGTGGACCATCCGGGCTACATGGCGGACCACACGGCCTGGGGTGTTGCGGTAGTTCGCGAGGTGGACTCTCCGCTGATCCGGCTGCTCTACGACATTTACCACATGCAGATCATGGAAGGGGATTTGATCACGACCATTCGCGGGAACATCGACTGCATCGGCCACTTTCACACCGGCGGTGTGCCGGGACGCCACGAACTGAACCGTCAGCAAGAGGTGCAATGGCAGGGCGTGATGCAGGCGATTGCCGCCACTTCCTACTCGGGCTACGTTGCCCATGAATTTATTCCGCTGGAGAATCCGCTAGCCAGTCTGCGCCAGGCCGTTACGCTTTGCGCTGTATGATCGGTGCATCGCGCGTTAGACCATCGAACCGTGCTCTGTTCATGCCCGGATGCATCGCGTTGCCGTTTTGACAACGAGGTTTCTCAAAGGAGTTCCCCATCCATGCATCGTCGAGAGTTTCTGAAATCTGTAGCCGCGCTGGGGGCAGTGTGCCAATCGTCGGCGGAAATGAAAGCCTTTGCAAGAGCGATGGCCGCGCAGAACATGTTGCCGCAGGCTGTTGCGACACAGCCTTCCTCCGGCCATCCGACTTCTGTGCCAGGGCGGTTTGTAGATGTGACGCAGGCGCGCGGCGTTTCCTTTCGCGGGCGGGCGTCGCATACCTCGCAGAAATATCTGCTGGAGACGATGGGCTCCGGCGTAGCCCTTTTCGACTATGACAACGATGGTCGCCTCGACATCTTCTTTGTGAATGGTGCGCCGCTTGCCGATCCCACTCCTGCGGGAACCATCCCGCGCAAGACTGGACCGGAGTACTGGAACCGGCTCTTTCATCAGCGGTCGGATGGCAGCTTTGAGGACGTAACCGAGAAGGCCGGCCTGCAGGGCGTTGGCTACGACATGGGGGTGGCCATCGGCGACTACGACAACGACGGATTTGCGGACATCTACGTGACCGGCTACGGCGGTAACCGGCTCTACCACAACAACGGCGATGGCACCTTTACCGACGTGACGGAAGCCAGTGGGACCGGCGGCAGTGGCTGGAGTACCAGCGCCATCTGGGTGGATCTGGACAACGATGGGCGGCTGGATCTGGTGGTGTTGCGCTACATGCAGTGGGATTTTCCTGACATCTGGTGCGGCGAACATCGCGACGGATATCGCAGCTACTGCCATCCCGACCTGTTTCCCAATGCTGCACCGCTCGTCTTTCACAATGACGGCAACGGACGCTTCACCGAGGTCTCGCACAAGATCGGCATCGCACTTCCCGGCAAGGGCCTGGGAATCGCTGCAGCCGATTACGACGGGGATGGACACATCGATCTCTTTGTAGCGAACGATTCGATGACCGAGTTTCTCTATCACAACAAGGGCAATGGCAGCTTTGAGGATAGCGGTCTGCTGGCGGAGATTGCCGTGGATGGGATGGGCAACACCTACGCAGGAATGGGAACGGATTTTCAGGACTACGACAATGATGGGCGCCCGGACCTGATCGTGACCAACCTGGCCAACCAGAAGTATGCACTCTACCAGAACAACGGAGATGGCAGCTTCAGTTATGCGAGCTATCTGTCCGGCGTGGGCGGGGCTACGCTGCTGCACTCCGGCTGGGGCGTGCGCTTCCTGGACTATGACAATGATGGCTGGAAGGATATTCTCGTCGCCCAGGGTCACGTCATCGACAACATCGAACTGACCTTTCCCCAACTGCACTATCGGGAACCGATGATGCTGCTACATAATCTGGGGAATGGCAAATTTGAGGATGTCTCGGCAAGCTCCGGTGATGTTTTCCAGCAGCGATGGGTGGCGCGCGGAATGGCCCGCGGCGACTTCGACAATGACGGAAGACTGGACGTTGTGGTGACGACCAACGACGGACCGGCCTACCTGCTGCGCAACGAAACACCGACCCAGAATCACTGGATCCGGCTCTACCTGGTGGGCCACACGAGCAATCGCGATGGCATTGGCGCCGTGATCAAGCTGACAACTCCGGCCGGTGCGCAGTGGTGGACCGTGAGCACTGCCGGCAGCTACTGCTCGTCTAGCGACAAACGGGCGCACTTTGGCCTGGGATCAGCCACGGAAGCCACCACCATCGAGATCCGCTGGCCCAGCGGCATCCGACAGACCTTGCACAACGTAGCTGGCGACCGCGAGGTGCGCATCGATGAGCCCTCCGCCTGAGGCATGCCGCCAGTCGGCTCTGCCTGCGGGGCAGAGCCGACTGGCGGGTGTTCACCGAACGGTCAGGCTCGTGGACAGATCAGCCAGCGAGCTGTCACCGACGAAGATCTGATAGGTGGTTGGCTCCACGACCTGATGACTCTGCGCATTCCAGAAGTTCAGCTCATCAAAGCCCAGCGGCAGCGTGATGGTTTTGCTTTCGCCCGGCTGCAGCGTAACACGCGCAAAGCCCTCCAACTGTCGCACGGGCTGCTCCACGGAGGCTGCCGTGTTACGGATGTAGAGCTGCGCCACCTCTGTTCCGGCGCGATTTCCGGTATTGGTCACCGTGAAGCTGACCTGAACCTTGGCTGCATCGCCCGGCTTCAGGCTGGCAGCTGCAATCTCCGCTTGGCTAAGCGTCGGCTGGCTGAAGCGGAAGCTGGTGTAGCTGAGTCCCCAGCCGAAGGGAAACTGAGCCGAGTTGTTCACGTCCAGATACCGCGACATGTACTTCTGTCCACTGTCGGTGGGGAAGTGGTTCAGGTCTCCGTGCGCCGGGCGGCCGGTGGGAAGCTGCGCATAGTAGAGGGGCTCCTGCCCGACGGCACGGGGGAAGCTGGACGTCAGCTTGGCACTGGGATTGACAGTGCCGAAGAGCACATCGGCAACGGCGTGACCGGCCTCAATGCCGGGGAACCATGCCTGCACGATGGCCGGAACATGCCCGGCTGCCCAGGGAATCTCGCTGGGTCGACCGGTGAAGAGCACCAGCACGACCGGCTTGCCGGTAGCGGCAACGGCCTCGAGCAGCTTTTCCTGGTCGCCCGGCAGGCTCAGATGCGCGCGGCTGGAGGCTTCGCCGGTCATCCCGTTGGCACTCTCTCCCAGCGCAAGCACGGCAACATCGGCCTTCCTGGCAATGGCTACGGCTGCGGCAATTCCGTTTTCGTTGTCCCAGACGGGAGTGGCGGGTTTCCCAAGAAACTTCCGCAGATCGGCTTCATTCTCCCCCTTCAGAATGCTGACGCCCTTGGCATAGAGCAGCTGGTTGCCCAGCTTCTCACTCAATGCCTGACGCAGCGTGACGGCATCGTTGGGATTGCCGAGCGCAGCCCACGAGCCCAGCATGTCCTGCCTGGAATCCGCCAGCGGACCGATCAGGGCAACCGTCCGGAAGTGCTTGCCCAGCGGCAGAATGTTGCCCAGCCCCTCCACAGGTTCGTTCTTCAGCAGGACAATGGTTTCGTCGGCGACCTTGCGCGCTTCAGCACGCTTTTCCGGGGTTGCCACATAAGCCGGAGTGGTTGCCGTGTAGGGATGGTCGAAGAGTCCCAGTGCGAATTTCACACGCAGGATGCGTCGCGTGGCCTCATCGATGACCGACTCGGGAATGACCCCGGATCGCACCTGCGCGGCAAGCGTGGTGGCATAGAGTCCGCCTTCCATGTCCATGTCCACGCCAGCCGTAATGGCCTTGCGAGCCACGGTGCTGCCATCGGCGCCGATCGAGTGATTCAGCAGCTCGGAGACTGCGCCCCAGTCGGAGACAACAAAGCCATCAAAGCCCCACTCACGGCGCAGAATCTGGGTGAGCGTGTAGGGATTGGCACTGGCCGGAACGCCATTGATTGAGTTGAATGAGCTCATGATGGTTGCCGCTCCGGCTGCAACCGCCGCGTGATAGGGCGGCAGATAGACCTGGCGCAGCATGACGTCCGACATATCCGTTGCGTTGTAATCCCGTCCGGCGATGGCAGCCCCATAGGCGGCGAAATGCTTCACGCTGACGGCAACCGAATCCGGCTTGCTGAGATCCCCCTGCTGATAGCCCTCTACATAGGCCCTAGCCAACGCCGAACCGAGGTAGGGATCTTCGCCGGCAGACTCGACGATGCGCCCCCATCGGGCATCGCGCGCAATATCGACCATTGGAGAAAAGACCCACGGCACACCCTCTGCGCGCGACTCCACCGCCGCCGTATGGGCTACGCTGCGAATCAGCGAAGGATCCCAGGAGCAGGCCAGCGCAATGGGCACGGGAAACGTCGTATGCATCCCGTGAATCACATCCAGACCATAGAGAAGCGGAATATGCAGCGGCGACTTTTCTACGGCGATGTGCTGCAGCCGGTTGCCCTCCGCCGATCCGTGAATGTTCAGCAGCGAACCGATCTCCCCGCGCGCAATCAGGTCTTCGTAGCTCAGATGCGATGCATTCGGACCGGTCGCCGAGCCGTAGGAGTACTGCACAAGCTGGCCAATCTTCTGCTCGAGCGACATCTTCTTCATCAGCGCGTCCACGCGGTCATTGATGGCGCGGCTGGCAAGCTGAGGATTGGACGGAGTGGCCTGTGCGAGCGCAGCCGACGGGATGGCAGGGAGTGCAGTCACGGCAGCCAGCGTCAGAGTGGTCAGGGTTCGTTGCAGGGTCTTTGTCATGGCGCTGCCATTCTACCCCCGCAGGGCCGGCATCGACCAATACAAAGCGATTGTTTACTCGCTGCGCAACGCTGCCTGCAGCAGTGCTTCCGCGGCGCCGCGGCCCAGACGGATGCAGTCGGAGATTCCGATGCCATCGTATGCGTTGCCAGCCAGATGCAGTCGCGGCAGTGCTGCGGTGTAGCGGCGGATGCGTTCGATGCGATCCGCATGCCCCACGCTGTACTGGGCCATGGAGCGCGGCCAGCGACGCACCTCGGCCAGCAGCGGCGCGTGTGTGATGCCGAGGATCTCCCGCAGATCCTCACGCATCCGCTGCACGATGGCGTCGTCGGATTCCTCCATCATGGACTCTCCGCGCATGCCCCCGGCAAAGCAGCGAAGCACGGCGCGTCCGGCGGCGGTGCGGCCGGGAAACTTGCGATGCACAAACGTGCATGCCAGCATGGCACGCTCCTCGACGGCCGGCACCAGAAAGCCGAAACCCGGCGGCAGAGGCGGAATCTGCTGCTCGTCAAAAAGCAGGTTGACGGTGATCGAGGAGCTGTAGGGAATACCTGCCAGCTCCTGGCTGAGTGGGCCATGCACCTCACGCAACAGGCGAGCCGCAGCCCAGGCCGGCGTGGCCAGGATCACGGCATCCATGCGCTCGGTCGGATGATCCTGAAACCGTAGCCGCCAGCCACTGGCATCGAGCGAAAGCAGGTCGGCGCGCACGCCCAGATGCAGCCGCTGCGGATCGAGACGGGCTTCCAGTGCATTCACGAGCTGCTGCAGGCCGCCGCGCAGCGTGGTAAAGAGCGTATGCCGGGGCTTGCCGGCCGACTGCCGGGCAGCTGCCTGCTGCTTGCGACGCGCCGCCAGCATGCCGCGCGTCAGCGAGCCATAATCGCGCTCCAGCCGCACCATTGCCGGGAGCACCGACTGCGCACTGAGCTGCTCAGCATCACCCCCATAAATACCTGAGAGCAGTGGGTCCGCCAGTCGATCCACAGCCACCTGCCCGTAGTGGCGGCGTACCAGAGTTGCCACAGACTCGTCGTGGCCGCCAGGACGCGCTCGGTGGAACCACTCCAGCCCCATGCGCAGCTTGGTCAGCGGATCAAAGAGCGGCGTGGTGATGGTGGGCAGCAGGCGTGTGGGAACCAGGAACATCAGGCCGTCCGGCAGCGGCACCAGCTTCCGGCCCACCAGAATGAAGGTCCGTCGTTGCGCATCATCGGAGCCAAGCAACTGATCTTCCAGGCCCAGCTCGCGACACAGTGCAACCGCTGCCGGTTTTTCCGTCAGAAACGAGTCCGGCCCGTGCTCGAGGACGGTACCGTCTTCCATCCGGGAGGAGAGGACGCCACCGACGCGTGCGGACGACTCATAAACGTCATAGTCGATCGCAGCGCCCTGCTGCCGTGCCAGCTCCAGTTCATAGGCCGCTGCCAGTCCAGCGACCCCGGCTCCAACAATCGCGATTCGCATTCTGCGTCGCACCCCATACTGACAGTGTATGCGCTCGCAATTACAGAAGCTGGACCAACGCCTTCGATGGCGACATCTCCCCCAACCGTTGCAATGCGACCGAAGCATGCTCCGGCTTCCAACCCCGCGGCTGATAGGTGCAGCAGGGCTCGGCCGCCAGTGGATCCCCGGTCATGGCATAGGCACGCGCCCGTGAACCACCGCAGATTTGCCGATATTCGCAGACGCCGCACTTGCCGTGCAGCATGTCGGTATCACGCAATGCCTGAAAGATCGGCGCCTCACGATAGATCTCTGCGAGCGGCTTCTCCAGAATGCTGCCCGCACGCATGGGTAGAAATCCGCTGGGGAAGACCTCTCCGCGATGCGAGATGAAGACGAAACCACGGCCGTCATTCACGCGCCGCGTGGCCCACACGCGATTCCGTTCTGCAGCCGAGGTTCTAGGCGCTCCGGCAGAATAGTGGTCGATATCCGCAGAGGCAGCACGGCCAGTTTCTGTCGCTGAGGCGAGGACGCTTTCCGGCATTCCCTGGCCAGCGCCGTGGGCATGTCCGGCTGGATGGCTGGCCTGTCGCTCCTGCAGATTGTGCTGGATCAGGTAGCGCCGGTAGTGCATGGCCTCGGTGGTCTTGATCTGAAATGGGGCGCGCCGGGAAAGCTCGTACAAGTGGCCGAAGATGGCCTCGAACTCCTCGCCGGTGAGCATATCGGCCTGCTGGCCTCGACCCACGGGAACCAGGAAAAAGAGATTCCACATCACGACTTCCAGCCGCTGCAGCAGGGCCGTCATCGCTTCCAGATCATGCGCATTGTGGCGGCTCAGGGTGGTGTGGACCTGAATGGGGATTCCGGCCTCAGCAGCCCAGCTCACAGCCTCCACCGTGCGCTGCCAGGCTCCTGGCAGTCCGCGGAAGACATCGTGAATCTCCGGGCTGGAGCCATCCAGCGAGATGCCCAGCCGAACCAGACCGGCATCCCGCAGGCGGAAGATGGCCTCCCGGGTGAGCAGTGGCGTGGCACTGGGCGTGAGCGCAACGCGGACGCCGCGTGCGGCAGCATGCTCAACCAGTTCAAAGATATCGGCACGCTTGAGCGGATCGCCGCCAGTGAGCACGAAAACCGGGACGTGCATCTCGGCAATCTGATCGATGAGGGCCTTGCCTTGCCGCGTCGTCAACTGCTCCGGATGGGCTTCCGGCTGTGCAGCGGCGCGGCAGTGTTTGCAGGCCAGATCGCAGGACTGCGTGACCTCCCAGATAGCAAGGAACGGCGTTTCGTCATAATTCAGCCCGCCGCGTGCGGGCAGTTCCACCATGGGTTGCATTGTGTGTTGACCTCCACACTCCCGGTGTACTCCCCGCGATACACCTTCGCTGTGACGTTCATCACTGCTGACCGTCCGGCCGGGCGGCGATCCTGGTACAGGCAATGGACATTCGATTCCGGGAAGTCCAGAATGCAAGTAGGATTCGCGGTCCGCGTTTCCCAACGGACTGGCGTGGCAGCGGCGAATCATCCGCAGGGAGTCTTCCATGAACCCAGAGGTCATGCATCGGCTGCAGTTTGCCTTCACGGTTACCTTTCACTACCTCTTCCCGCAGCTCACCATGGGCCTTGCGCTGCTCATCGTGATCCTGAAGACGATTGCCTTGCGCACGGGCGACGAACGCTGGGACCAGGCGGCGCGCTTCTGGGGACGGATCTTCGGCATCAACTTTGTCTTTGGCGTGGTGACCGGCATCCCCATGGAGTTTGAGTTTGGCACCAACTGGGCACAGTTTTCGCGCATGACTGGCGGTGTGATTGGCCAGCCGCTGGCAATGGAAGGCGTCTTTTCCTTCTTTCTGGAATCCGCCTTTCTGGGCCTGTTCCTCTATGGCGAAAAGCGCCTGACCCGGACCTGGCACTGGCTCTCGTCGGTACTGGTCTTCCTGGGTTCGTGGCTCTCCGGCTTCTTCATCATTGTCACCGACGCCTGGATGCAGCATCCGGTTGCCTACCAGATCAACGCGCGGGGCCAGTTTGAAATCACGAGCTTTCTGGGGCTACTCACGAACCCCTGGGCCATCCTGCAATATCTGCACAACATGTGCGGAGCAGTGATCACCGGAGCCTTTGTCATGGCTGCCACCGGCGCATTCTATCTGCTGGAGGATCGCCTGCAGGAGTATGCCCGGATCTATCTTCGCGTGGGTGTGACCGTTGGCATCCTGGCCTCGGTCGCGATTATCTTTCCCACGGGCGACCTGCACGGCAAGTACGTTGCCCATCATCAGCCCGTCTCGATTGCCGCGATGGAGGGACTGTTCCATACGGAAAAAGGGGCTGGACTGGTGCTGATGGGGCAACCGGATGAGACCACCGGCCAGATCGACAACCCGATTGTCGTCAACAGCGTATTAAGCTTCCTCATCTATGGCACTACGAAGGCCGAAGTGCAGGGACTGGATGCCTTCCCGCGCGATCAGTGGCCCTCCACGCTGCCGCTGCTGTTTTACGCGTACCACATCATGGCCGGACTGGGGACCTACTTTGTTGCCGTCATGGCGCTGGCAGCCTTCCTGCTGTGGCGCAATCGGCTCTGGACATCCCGCTGGATGCTGTGGGCCCTGCTGCTCAGCTTTCCGCTGCCCTACATCGCCAACACCGCCGGTTGGATGACGGCAGAGATCGGCCGCCAGCCGTGGCTGGTCTACGGCCTGCTACGCACCGGTCAGGGATTTTCGGCAACCGTTTCGGCCAGCAACACGCTCTTTACCCTGCTCGGCTTCATGGGCCTCTACACGCTGCTGGCCATTCTCTTCATTGTGCTCATCTATCGCGAGATCAGCCGCGGCCCGGGCGCGGAGGCGCACGTGCTGACCACCCATTGAAGAGGGAAAGACGCACGGGGCGTCTTCAGGAGGAGTCAAATGATGGGAGTTCTCTGGTTCTGGCTGGTTGGCTGCATGATCGTGGCCTACGTGGTGCTGGATGGCTTCGATCTAGGCACCGGAGTCCTGCATCTGTTCGTGGCCCATCGCGAAGATGAGCGCCGCATGGTGGTGCAGTCCATTGGTCCGGTGTGGGACGGCAACGAGGTATGGCTGCTGGCCGGTGGCGGCACGCTGTACTTTGCCTTTCCCTGGCTATATGCCTCGGCCTTCAGCGGGTTCTACCTGCCGCTGATGATCGTACTCTGGCTGCTGGTCGTCCGTGGCGTCACACTGGAGCTGCGTAACCATATCGACGTTGGCGTCTGGCGTGCGCTGCTGGACGGGCTCTTCGCACTGGCCAGCCTTCTGCTCACGATCTTTCTCGGCGCCGCCCTGGCCAATGTGATCCGCGGCGTGCCGCTGCAGGCCGACGGCTACTTCTTTCTGCCGCTGTGGACCGACTGGCGACCCGGAGTTCATCCCGGCGTGCTGGACTGGTACACCGTGCTGGGAGGCCTGCTGGCCTGCGCGGCACTCACACTGCATGGAGCACTGTGGCTGAGCCTGAAGACGTCCGGCGAGGTGGAACGGCGCGCCGCTCGGCTGGTGCCCGTCCTGTGGACGGTGGTGCTGGTGCTGACTCTGCTCAGCGTACCGGCCACGATGGCCGTGCAGCCAGCCACGCTGGTCAACTACAACCGCTATCCGGTGACGTACCTGCTGCCACTGGCCGTGCTTGGCTCGCTGGTGGCCACGCTGCTGCTGCACCGCAGCGGACAGGCCTTTCGCGCCTTTCTGGGCTCGTGTGCCTATCTGGCATGCATGCTGGTGGGCGCCTGCTGGGGACTGTTCCCCACGCTGCTGCCGGCCACCACAGGCGCTGACCGCAGCATTACCCTGAATGCGGCCCTCTCCAGCCCCTACACGCTCCATGTGGGCCTGCTTTGGTGGATCTTCGGCATTAGCCTCGCAGCCCTCTACTTCAGCATCTCGTACACAATGTTCCGCGGAAAGGTGGGCAGCCACTCCCGGCTGGGCTGAGCCGGTACAGATTTCCGCCAAATGCACCTCTATTGGGGCAGATGCTTCCATCGCAGGATGGATGCATCTGCTTTTTTCTTATTTCCAGTGACTGGAATCACACTCCTGCGGCCAGAATGGGTGCATGATAGGGGCAGTTGCAGAACGCGGTCGCTCGCTGTCCTGCGAAAAGGAGGCATGATGAAACCCCGCAAACCCAACCTGCCTTCGGTGGAATCCCGCTGGATCCGGCCCTCCACCATCCTCTTTGCCAGCGAAGCCCGTCCCGACGAACGGGCCTTTGCCTATGCACTGGCCACGGCCCGGGAGTTTGGCGCAAAGCTCGTCCTGCTCCATGTCTTCGACGTGCTGGCCACGGCGACGGAAGATGCAGCCGGAGTACGCGCCATCCATTATGAAAACGCCCTGCAGCGGGCAGAGGAAAAGATGGAGCCGCTGAAGAAGCGTGCTGCCAATGCCGGAGTGCAGGCTGAGATCGTGGTCCGCGCTGGTATTGCTGCCTCGCAGATACTGGCCTGCGTCCACGAACGATCCATAGATCGAATTGTGCTGGGCACACGGGCACCCAGTCGCGTGGGAAAATTTTTTGTCGGTTCCGTAGCCGAAGAGGTGCTGCGTTCCGCTGCCGTGCCGGTGGTTACGCTGGGACCCAATGCCCTTGACCCCAAGGTGCACTCCCACACTCCGCATCGGATACTTTGCACCATCTCCCACCTGAACTGCGATCTGCAGCCGGCACTGCTGGCCGGCCAGTTGGCTGCGATGCACGGCGCAGAATTGACGGTGTTGCATCTGGTTCCACCGCGTCAGGATCCGGATCTTGATCCCGGCTGCTCGACTGCCACACTGGAGGCCGAGCTACGCTCCCAGCTGCCAGCCAGCGTGCACAGTAGAATCCTGGTCCGCTCCCTGCCGGCTGACTCGCTGATTGCCGATGAGATTCTGTATCAGGCACAGCAGCGGCAGAGTGACCTGATCGTACTGGGAGCGCATCCGGCTTCGCTGCTGGCGACCATCACCCGCCAGGGTATGGTCAATCAGGTGCTCAGTAAATCTCTGTGCCCGGTCATGACCCTGAAGCATGCGGTCCCGCAGAAGGAGATATCGCCCAGCTTCGATTACCTGGCTGAATCCAACTGGCTGGCGGGAATCTTCTAGGGGCACACCCATCGGCTCATCGCTGTGCACACGGTCTGCCGCCGCACAGCGATGCCGTGATGCCGTGGCCCTCCGTGATTGTATAAATGCGATCCACGGCCGGTAGGCGTACGCTCTCCCTGGCTCCCGATGGCCAGTGAATCTCCGCCGTGCCAGCTTCCCTGGCAATACCCAACCCGAAGTGTGCGCGCTGGTCGTTGGAAGAAATGAAGCTGCCTCCGCTCAGAATATCCTCGCGCTGCCGCATGCCGTTGGCGGTCAGGTAGACCGTGGCTCCCACCGCGTCGCGGGGACTTTTCGCCCCACCGACCAGCTTCAGCTCTACCCAGTGATGATGGTCCGGATTCACGTTGCGCAGCAGCACGGCCGGACCGTCCACGGGATTGATAACCACATCGATCCGGCCATCATTGAAGAGATCACCAAAGGCAGCGCCGCGCCCTGGCGTGACCACGGCCAGACCGCTGCCCTTCACCGGAGGAATGTACTGGAACTTCTGCCCCTGCAGATTGCGGAACAGCAGCGTGCGTTCGGCGTAGCTGGTGCCCCAGTCGTGCTGGTCCACCTGCGGATACACGTGCCCGTTGACCATGAAGATATCCTTCCAGCCATCGTTGTCATAGTCGAACAGGCCCGCGCCCCAGCCCAGGAATGGAATCGGCAGGCTGGCAATTCCCACCTCGTCACTGACATCGGTAAAGTTCAGGTCGCCGTCATTGCGATACAGCACCTTGTAGTCGTCGGAAAAATCCGTGACCAGGATGTCCAGCAGCCCGTTGTTGCGATAATCGCCCACGGCCAGCCCCATCGAGGCAATCTCGCGGCCATCCTTGTTCACGGCAAAGCCGGAGATATAGCTGTCGTCCTCAAAGGTTCCATTCCCCTTGTTGTGATAAAGGTAGTTGGGCGTGGAGTCGTTGGCCACCAACAGATCCTGCCGGCCATTGTTTTCCATGTCGGCAAAGATCGCGGTGAAGCCATAGTAGCCGCTTGGATCGCTGACCCCTGCCTTCACGCTGACATCGGTGAAGGTGCCATCGCCATTGTTGTGGAAGAGATGGTCCGGCTCGCCCTTCAGCCCGCGCGGACCACACATCACGGCCATGCCACGCAACTGGCAGAAGGCATCGGGCACGGTGGGATCGCCAAAGGATGGCTGATGATGCGCGTCATAGTGCAGATAGCCGGAGACAAAGACGTCCAGCTTCCCATCCCCGTCATAGTCGCCCCACGCCACCCCGTCCGACCAGTTGCCCAGCGTGATTCCAGCTTTTTCCCCCACATCGGTGAAGGTGCCATCGTGATTGTTGTGGTAAAGCCGGTTCTTGCCGTAGTTGGCCACAAAAATATCCGGCCAGCCATCGTTGTCATAGTCCGCAATCGCCACGCCAAAACCCCAGCGGTCGTTGGTTACGCCAGCCTTTGCGGCCACATCAGTGAACGTGCCGTCGTGGTTGTTGTGGAAGAGCGCAGCGTGCGGCGGAGTGGTTTTGCCGTCCAGGGCGTCATAGGTGGAGCCGTTCACCATGTAGATATCCAGCCAGCCGTCATTGTCGTAATCGATCAGCCCAACGCCGGAGCCATCCGTCTCCAGGATGTACTGCTTGGCCGGTGTGCCCATCACATGCTTCCAGCCCGCCAGTCCGGACTGCTTCGAGATGTCCTCGAAGACCACCGGACCTGAGTCCACAAAACCACCTGCAGTGATCGGGCGATGCTGCGCATCGTAAACCGGCTTTGCCGGGGCTCCCGTGGATGCGCCACCCATCCCGGTACTCTGCGCCCTGGCCAAACTCTGACTGGCCACGCTGAGGCTAAATACGCCCAGACTCGCTGCGGCCAGCAACAGCGCCGGTGCCCGCTTTCTCATCGGACTGTCTCCTTCGGCGGTGCAACGCCCAAGCGGGTCTGGCTGCGGAGTATGGCATGCGGCTCCGAAGCGACGCAGGGCCTGCCACCACTGCAGATTTGGCCGCTGATACCTCTGCCTTCCGTAATCGTATAGATGCGATCGACAGCCGGAAGCCGGACCGTCTCCTGCCGGCCCGATGGCCAGCGAATCTGGGCCACGCCAGCGTCGGTAGCATCCCCCAGGCCGAAGTGCAGTCGCTGATCATTGGAGGAGAGATAGCTGCCGCCGCTCATCACGTCCTCGCGCTGCCGCATTCCGTTGGCCCGCAGAAAGACCCGCGCGCCGATGGCATCCTTCGGGCTCTTCGCGCCACCGACCAGCTTCAGTTCCACCCAGTGATGAGCGTCAGGATTCACATTGCGCAGCAGCACAGCAGGGCCGTCGATGGGATTGATAACCACGTCGATCTTTCCGTCATTGAAAAGGTCGCCAAAGGCTGCTCCGCGCCCGGGAATCACGTCAGCCAGTCCGGA